>JAVBQQ010000079.1:0-15612 GCA_031548875.1 Oscillospiraceae bacterium | reverse complement strand
AGGTTCGGCGCAAAGCCGCCCTCGTCGCCCACGGCGGTAGCCAGCCCTTCGCCCGCCAGCAGTTTTGCCAGCGTGTGGTACACCTCCGCGCACCAGCGCAGCCCCTCGGCAAAGCCGGGCGCGCCCACCGGCATGATCATGAACTCCTGAATATCCCCGTTATTGGCGGCGTGCGCCCCGCCGTTCAGGATGTTCATCATAGGTACGGGGAGGAGACCCGCTTCTGCTCCGCCCACCTTCTCGTACAGGGGCATGCCGTCGGCCGCCGCCGCCGCTTTGGCCGCCGCCAGGCTGACAGCCAGGATGGCATTGGCGCCCAAGTTCCCCTTGTTTTCGGTGCCGTCGGCGGCCAGCATCGCGGCGTCCAGCGCGGGCAGGTCGGTGGTGTCCCGCCCGGCCAACAGCTGCGCGATAGACCCGTTCACGTTGGCCACCGCCTGCAGCACGCCCTTGCCCATATACCGCGGGCCACCATCGCGTAGCTCCAGCGCCTCGAACCGCCCGGTGGACGCCCCGCTGGGCACGGCGGCGCTGCCGAAAGCGCCGCCGTCCAGCAGCACGTCGGCCTCCACCGTGGGGTTGCCGCGGCTGTCCAGTATCTCGCGGGCACACACCTGCCGAATCTGTTTCATATACGCCATCTCCTTCGCGTTTGGGGCGCGGCGGCAGCTCTTCTGCTGGCGGAACTGGCGCCTGCGCCGGTTGTCTTGTGCCGCGTACAAGGGCGTTTCCCTTCTCCTGCCTTCAGTATAGGCCCTCCCGCCGGGCCCGTCAAGGAAAAAACGTGTCCATTATTCGACATTTGTACGTGTTGTTTTGTCCGTTCCGTCTTCGCCCCAAATTGACATTTTATTTAATTTGGGGTACTATTTTACAGATATATACAAATGCGCGGTCATTTGTGATGCACCGGCGATTGCGGCCGCTTTCGGTCTGTGCAGCATTTTTGAGGAGTGGTCTGATTGGTCAAATATTGTGTCAAGCGTGTTTTGTATGGCATCCTCACGCTGTTCATCGTCGCGACGGCCACCTTTTTTCTCATGCGGCTGGTGCCTGGCGGGCCCTTCATGGCCGACAAGGCCGTGCCACCCGCGGTGGTAAAGGCGCTTGAAAAGAAATATGGCCTGGACAAGCCGCTGTTCCAGCAATATGTCACCTACATGGGCGACGCCGTCCGCGGCGACCTGGGCCCCAGCCTGCGCCAGCGCGGGCGCACGGTGAGCGGCATCATCGGGGCCAAGTTCCCCGTTTCGGCCAAGCTGGGCGTTCTGGCTGTGGCCGCGGCCCTTGTGGTGGGCGTGCCGCTGGGCTGCCTTGCTGCGCTCAAACGCGGGAAGGCGGCCGACCGCGTCATCAGCGTGTTGTGTTCGGCGGGCGTTGCCATTCCCAGCTTTGTCACCTGTACGGTATTGATGTACCTGTTCGGCGTGCGGTGGGGCATCTTACCCACGATAGGCCTCTCCAGTTGGGAGGCCTATCTCATCCCCGTGTTCGCTTTGGCGCTGCTGCCCACCTCGTACGTGGCGCGCCTCACCCGCACCTCCATGCTGGACGTGATGGAGCAGGACTATATGCGCACCGCCAAAGCCAAGGGCGTCAGCCTGGGCTCGCGCATCTTCAAGCACGCGCTGCGCAACGGCATCCTGCCCGTCATCACCTACATCGGGCCCATGCTGGGCTTTTTGGTGGTGGGCAACATGGTGGTGGAGAAGATCCTCACCATTCCCGGCCTGGGGGGCGAGTTCATCTCCTCCATCCTGAACCGGGACTACACAATGATCATGGGCACTACCATCGTGCTGGCCGCGCTCATCATCGGGCTGAACATCGTGGTGGATATCCTGTACAAGGTGGTCGACCCGAGGATCCAATTAAGATGAAGGGGGGAGAGTGCACGCCATGTTGAGCCTGAACAACGCCATGGCCCGCCGCTTGCGGGTGGAAGACTTTGACAAAGCATCACGGGAAGAAAAAGAAAGCCTTGTCGTGATGCGCGATAGCGTGAGCTTTTTCCGCGACGGCATCCGGAGGCTCGTGCACAACCCGCTGGCCATGGTCAGCTTTGTCATCCTGGTGCTCATCCTCATCTTCGCTTTTCTGGTGCCGGCCTTCTGGCCGTACAGCTACGAACAGCAGGTGCGCGGCAGCGAAAACCTTTCCCCCATGGAATATTCGCAGGAGGAACAGGCCCGCATCGACGCCGGCGAAGATGTGTTCCCGCATCTCTTCGGCACCGATACACACGGCCGCGACTATGCCGTGCGCGTGATGATGGGCACCCGCATCAGCCTCATCGTGGGCATCGGCGCCTCGCTGCTCATCCTCATCATAGGCGCCGTGTACGGCTCCATCGCCGGCTATATAGGCGGGCGGGCAGACATGGTGATGATGCGCATTGTGGAGATATTAAACACGATACCGGAGATACTGGTCATCATCGTACTGATGATGACGCTGAAATATCCGCTGCAGGACCTGGCCGACAACGTGCCCGGCTTTGCGTGGATACGCACGGTGGGGGTGCCGCTGGTGTGCATCTTCATCACCTTCGGGCTTTTGTACTGGAGCAATATGGCGCGCATCGTGCGCAGCCAGGTGCTGCAGCTGAAGGAGAGCGAATATGTCACCGCCGCCCGGGCGCTGGGCGCGTCGGGCGGGCGCATCATCCGCAAGCACCTGCTGGTGAACACCGTCGGAACGCTCATCGTAACCACCACGCTGCAGATTCCCACGGTTATCTTTGTGGAGAGCTTCCTCTCCTTTTTGGGCATCGGCGTGGCCGCGCCCATGCCTTCGCTTGGCTCGCTTGCCACCGAGGCGGTGAGCGGCCTGCAGAGCTACCCCTCCCGTCTGTTCATCCCGGCGCTGCTCATCTGTGTCACCATCCTTGTGCTCAACCTGTTTGGCGACGGCCTGCGCGACGCCTTCGACCCCAAGCTTAGAAAGTAGGAGAGGGTGGCAAGCATGAGCGAACAAAACAACTATCTTGTGGATATACAGGACCTGCATCTCTCCTTCTTCACGCCGGCGGGCGAGGTGAAGGCCTTGAACGACGTCTCGCTGCACCTGCGGGAGGGCCAGGTGCTGGGCATTGTGGGCGAGAGCGGCAGCGGAAAGAGCGTGACCGCCTATTCGCTGATGAGCCTTGTGCCCAACCCCGGCCGCATCGTGGGGGGCACCGTGGTGTTCAACGGCCACTCCATCAGCACCATCACCGAAAAAGAGATGCTCAAGATCCGCGGCAACGAGGAGAGCATCATCTTCCAGGATCCCCTCACCAGCCTGAATCCCGTGTTCTCCATCGGCAACCAGATCCGCGAGGTGATCCTGCTGCACACGGGCAAGAGCAAGAAGGACGCGCAGGCTCGCGCGGTGGAGCTTTTGCGCCTGGTGGGCATCAACGAGCCGGAAAAACGCCTCAAGCAGTACCCGCACCAGCTTTCAGGCGGCATGCGCCAGCGCGTGATGATCGCCATCGCACTGGCGTGCGAGCCAAAGCTGCTGATTGCCGACGAGCCCACCACCGCCCTGGACGTGACCATCCAGGCGCAGATCCTTGAACTGATGATGGACCTGAAGGACAAGATCGGGATGAGCATCATCATGATCACCCACGATCTGGGCATCGTGAGCAACATGTGCGACCGCATCGCCGTGATGTACGGCGGCAAGGTGGTGGAGTACGGCACCACGGACGACATCTTCTACCACACCCGCCACGAGTACACCAAGGGCCTGTTGCGCAGCATCCCAAAGCTGACTGAGGAGGAGCACGAGCGCCTCATCCCCATCGAGGGCACCACCCCGGACATGCTGAACCCCCCGGCAGGCTGCCCGTTCAGCCCCCGGTGCGACTCCTGCATGAAGATATGCATCGAAGAGATGCCCCCCTACACGCAGCTGGAAGGCGTGCATTACAGCGCCTGCTGGCTGCTGCAGAAGGAAGCCTTTGAAAAAGGCGAGCTTGCTGAAGTGGGAGGTGGCGCCTGATGGCCGAAAAACTCATCGAGGTGCAAAACCTCAAGCAGTACTTCCCCGTTTCGGGCGGTGGCTTTTTCCAGAAAAAAGTGGTGAAGGCCGTGGACGACGTGAGCTTCCACATCGACAAGGGCGAGACGCTGGGCCTTGTGGGCGAGAGCGGCTGCGGCAAAACCACCACCGGCCGCACGATACTGCGGCTGTACGAGCCCACCGAGGGCCGCATCATCTACGACGGCAGGGACATCACCGAGGTGAGGATGCTGCCCTACCGCCGCAAGATGCAGATCGTCTTCCAGGACCCGTACGCCTCGCTGGACCCCCGCATGACCGTGGGCGATATCGTGGGCGAGGCGCTGGACATCCACAAGCTGTGCACCAACAAGGCCGAGCGCCGCGAGAAGGTGGTGAGCCTGCTGCAGACGGTGGGCCTGAACACCGAGCACGCGAACCGCTACCCGCACGAGTTTTCAGGCGGGCAGCGCCAGCGGGTGGGCATTGCCCGCGCCCTGGCTGTCGACCCGGAGTTCATCGTGTGCGACGAGCCCATCTCCGCGCTGGACGTGTCCATCCAGGCGCAGATTATCAACATGTTCGAAGACCTGCAGGCCGAGCGCGGGCTCACTTATCTGTTCATCGCGCACGATCTCAGCGTCGTGAAGCACATCTCCAGCCGCATCGGCGTGATGTACCTGGGCAAGCTGGTGGAACTGGCAAGCGCGAACGAACTGACCTTCCACAGCGTGCACCCGTACACCCGCAGTCTCATATCCGCCATTCCCGTGCCGGACCCCGAAACCAGCCGCAGGCAGCATCGCATCGTGCTGGAGGGCGACGTGCCCAGCCCGGTGGACCCGCCCTCCGGCTGCCGTTTCCGCACCCGCTGCCGCTACGCGGACGCGCAGTGCGCTCAGCAGGAGCCGGAGTTCCGGGAGATCTCGGCCGGCCATTTTGCAGCCTGCCATCATCTCGACCGGGTGCAATAAGCCCAAAACATACCTTGCACCGATAAGAGCCGGCAAGAAGACGCTTTGGCGCCTTTCCTGCCGGTTTTGCTTTTCGCGGGGGGCCCCGCCTGCAAGAACAACAGCTCTCTCTCGTCACAGCAAGATTTTGTGTTTTTTGTCGGCGTACATTACGTAAAGTTTACAGTTTGCCCGCTTCTCTTGCCACACGGGGCCGGGGAAGTGTATAATGATTTTGTGTTTCATTTGTGAAATATCTTTTGTTGTAAACGGCACTACAAATAGAATAGGAGGATCTGTACATGAAAAAACTGTCTGTGCTGCTTGCTCTACTGCTGGCGCTCAGCCTGAGCCTTGTGGCTTGCGGCGGCGGCAACAATGGCGGCGCAAGCGGCAGCGCGAGCGGCAGCGAAGCCACAGCCGACGACGGAGCGCTTCCGTTCGATGCCGACCTCTTCCAGGTGAAAGCCGTGGACGAGCTGACGTTGGAGGTCAATCTTGTCGCCCCCACGTCCTTCCTTGAATTTGCGGCCTTCCCCACCTTCTACCCTGTTCCCATGCACATCGTGGACGAGGCGGGTGAAGCGTGGGCCACCGACCCGGCTACCCTGATCAGCAACGGAGCCTATGTGGTTACCGAGTATGTCCCGGGCTCCCACATCCTGATGGAGAAGAACGAGAAGTATTGGGACGCCGCCAGCGTGGGCCCCAAGACGATCAAGTTCATGCTGATCGAGGACGCCACCGCCCAGCTGAACGCTTTCCAGAGCGAAGAAGTGGCTTTCATCGACGACCCGCCGGCAGCGGAGATCCCCAACCTGCTGAAGGAAGATTTCTTCAAGAGCGAGACCCAGCTTGGCACCTACTATGTCAGCTTTAACAACGCGCGCGAGCCGTTCGACAACCCGCTCGTACGCAAGGCCTTCACACTGGCCATCGACCGCGACCATATCTGCAACACCGACGGCCTGGGCAACGGCCTGTACGAGCCCGCCGACGCCTGGGTGGCCCCCGGCCTGCCCGACCCCGCCGGCGGTGACTTCCGCGCCAACGGCACCTCCTGGCTGGACCCCTCCGCCGCCGCTTTTGAGCAGAACCTGGAAGACGCCAAGGCCGCCCTGGCCGAGGCCGGCTATCCCAACGGCGAAGGCTTCCCCAGCGTCACCTACATCTACAACGACGCCGGCATCCACCCCGCCGTGGCCGAAGCGCTGCAGGATATGTGGAGCGAGCTGGGCGTGTCTGTACAGCTGGAAAAACAGGAATGGTCCACCTTCCTGGAGACCCGCAAGAAGGGTGAGTACGACATCGCCCGCGACGGCTGGCTGTGCGACTACCGCGACGCCATGAGCATGCTGGACATGTTCATCACCGGCGGCGGCAACAACAACTCCCAGTACCGCAACGCTGACTTTGACGCCCTTGTGACCACGGCGAAATCCGAGGCCGACGAGAGCGAGCGCTCCAAGCAGATGCACGAGCTGGAAGACACCCTGCGCGAGGATTGGGTATTCGCACCCATCATGTACTACGGCGACCCTTACCTCATCACCCCCGAGCTGTTCGATTCCGGCTTCTGGGCGCAGCCCCTGGGCTACAAGTACTTCATGTTCTGCCAGGGCTTTGACGACCTCACCCTCTGTGTCGGCCCCAACCCCGCCACCATCGACCCCGCCCTGAACAGCGCGGTGGACGGCGCAACCTACATCAACCATGCGTTTGAAGGCCTCTACCGGCTGGACCGCGACGGCAACACCCAGCCTGCGCTGGCCGAGAGCGTGGACATTTCGGACGACGGCCTCGTGTACACCTTCCATCTGCGCGAGGGCCTTGAGTGGAGCGACGGCACCCCTATCAACGCCCAGACGGTGCTGGACAGCTGGCTGCGCGTGATCGACCCGAACACCGCCGCCGACTACGCGAACATGTACGAGTGCATCGCAGGATACAGCGAAGCCCGCCACGGCTACGAGCCGCCCGAAGAGGAATAATCCCGGGCCTTCCGCTATGGCAGCTTGCGAAAACAACAAAAGAGGGTCTCTCCGTTGGAGAGGCCCTCTTTTTGTTTGTTTGTTCCTCCGCGCTGGCGGGGGAAGGGAAGCGAGCAGCCGCCTCAGCTTGCGGCGGGCTCCGTGTCCACCATATCGAAACGGGCCTGCATGCCGCTCCCGTCCAGCAGGGCGGCGCATCTCTCGCACAGGCGGTCCAGCACCAGCTCCGCGCCCTCGCGGCTGTCCACGCTCAGCATGATGAGGTACTGGTTCTGGGCAAAGCGGGCCACCGTATCGCTACGGCGCAGAAGGCCGGGCAGCACCACCGTGCGCAGTTGCTGCATGCGTGTGGACACCGCCCGCGGGGTGAGGGAGTCGGCTTCTTCGGCGACGGGCTGCAGCGTGAGCAGCAGCACCGCCACCTTGCGGCCGGCGCGCTCGCTGGAGCGCGATACCATCTGGTACAGGTAGCTGAACACGTCGTAGCTGCAGAAGAGCGGCCCGCTGCCGGGGCGGTTGCCCTTGAAGCCCTCGCTGAGGTCGTCCCGCACGATGAGCATGTCCTGCTCCACAGAATCCACCTGGCCGCTGGCCCGGCTGTAGATGGTCTGGATCTCCTCGTTCAGCGGCATGCCCAGCTCCTCCATAAAGGTGCGGGCGGTGCGGTGGTAGGTGGGGATGATGATGCGGCTCATGCCCATGGCCTGCAGCGCGCGGAAGATGTACAGCTGGTAGCGCTCCTCCAGCGGCTCCAGCCCGGCAGCGGCCATGGCTGTGGGCAGCAGCTGGGTGTACTTGCGCTCCTTTTCCAGCCCCTCGCACAGGGCGGTGACACACTGCAGGTACAACGTGGCAAAATAGCGTGCAAGCGGCGCGATCCATATCTCGCCGTCCAGTTTGGGCAACAGCCCGCCAGTGTATAATCCAGCGGCCTTCCGGTACAGTGTGAGCTGTTTGTCGCCCGCGGCCTTGGCCGCCTTCTGGCAACTCTGTTCAAACGCCTGGGTGTCCAGCTCGTAGCGCAGGGCGGGGTTGGGCCGGAACTGTCCGTCCGCAAACAGGATGGGCGCCGTCTTGGCGCTCTCTGTTCCGCTGAATTCGCGGTCCAGCGCGTCCAGCGTGAGCAGCAGCGTCTTTTGGGGGTCGGCTGGGGCCACGCCCCGCCACAGGTTCGCCGTCAGGCGCGAAACGGTGCAGGGAGCGTCCTGGTTGAGCAGCACGAAGCAGAACAGCTGCCAGTGCTTGCCCACCTGCTCTTCCGGCGCTATCAGTTCTTCGCCTGCGGCAGTTACCCGAAGGCCCCCCAGCATCTGCACGCGGATGGTCGTGGCCATGGTAGCGCCCCTTTCTTGTGTGGTGGTTGCCGGGGGGCGGTCAGCCGCCCAGGCCCAGCCGCTTGCGCATATCTTCCAGATTCACGCTGTGGGCCAGCGCGGTGTCGGCGGTGATGCGGCCCTGCTTGTACAGGTTGAAGATGCTCTGGTCCATCGTGATCATGCCCATCGAAGCGCCGGCAAAGATGGCCGAATCGATCTGGTGCACCTTGCTCTCGCGTATCATGTTGCGGATGGCCGGCGTGAGCAGCATAATCTCGAACGCGGGCAGCAGGCTGCCGTCCACCGAGGGGATGAGCTGCTGGCTGACCACCGCCCGCAGCACCATGGAAAGCTGGATGCGGATCTGGTGCTGCTGGTTGGGCGGGAAGATGTCTAGGATGCGGTCCACAGTGTTGGCGGCGCCGGTGGTGTGGAGGGTGGAGAGCACGAACTGCCCCGTCTCGGCGGCCGTCACGGCAATCTCGATGGTCTCCGGGTCGCGCATCTCGCCCACCAGGATCACGTCCGGGCTCTGGCGCAGCACGGCGCGCAGGGCGCTGGCGTAGTCCCTTGTATCGCCGTTCACCTCGCGCTGGGTCACGATGCTCTTCTTGTGGCGGTGGATGTACTCGATGGGGTCTTCCATCGTGATGATGTGGGCGTTGCGGGTCTCGTTGATCTTGTCCACCAGGCAGGCCAGCGTGGTGGATTTGCCGCTGCCCGCCGGGCCGGTGATGAGCACCATGCCTTTGGTAAAATCGGTGAGGTCCATAATGGTGGGGGGGATGGCAAGGGCGGAGGGGTCGGGCAGGGAGAAGAGCACCACACGCACCACGGCCGCAAGGCTGCCCCGTTGGCGGAAGGTGTTGGCGCGGAAACGCCCCACCCCCGGCACCGAGAAGGAGAAGTCGTCGTCGCCCTCGGCCAGAAGCACCTCGATGGGCCTGTCGTTGGTGTAGGAGTAGATCTCGCGCACCAGCCCCTCCACGTCCGCAACGCTCATCGGTTCTTCGGTGGCGCGGGTCACCTGTGCCTCCCGGCGGAAAGCAGGGGGGAAGCCGGCGATGAAGAAGATGTCCGACGCGCCCGCCTGGGTGGCGTTCTGCAGCAGTTGTTTGAGATCCATGGATACCCTTCCTTCCTCTTGGGGCCTTGATCGGGCGAGGCGTTAAGCCGCCTGGGAAGCGGACGCGCCGTTGCCCGGCCACACCTGGCCCGGCTGCTCGGGCGTCCACTCTCCGGTGTACACCGTTTTCTGGCTCAGCAGCTCGTAGCGGGCCTGCGCGCCCTGCACCTGTGGTGCAAGCACGGTAACCAGCTGGTTTTCCTCGTCGATGGGCTGTGTCCATGTGAGGGTGCCCTCTTCGGCGTCCACCTGCCAGCCCTGCTCTTCGGCAAGGGGCTGCACCGCCCGCACCACAGCCAGGCGCGCGGCCTCTTCGTCTGCAAACTCCACGACGGCCGTGTTGCCGTCCGTCCACGATACATCGTCCAGCCCCGCCAGCTGCGCGTCCAGCGCGGCGATGGCTACGGCCGTCTCGCCCTCGGCGGCGGAGAGCGCCACCGTGCGGTCGAAGTTGTTCTTCTGGATGCGCTGGTTGCTCACCGCCGTGGTGAGGCTGAGCAGCGCCAGCGTGGCGAAGCAGAGCACGGTGAAGATCATGAGCAGCGAGATGGTGCCGGTGCCCACGCTGGAGCGGGAAGAGCGGGTGAAGCGCCGGTAGGTGCCCTTTTGGGTGGCCGTGGTGTTTTCATCCATCATCCCGCTGCACCTCCTCCGCGCCCGCATTCCCGGCGGCAGGCTGGTACACCGCCGTTTGCATCGTACATATCTCGCGGCCGCCGGCGTCGCTGGCCCTGGCCGTCAGACGGTCCAGTTCGCCCGCGGGGGCGCTGCCGGGCAGGGTGTTGCCCCCTTCCGGCGTCGCGGTCACCTCCACGATGTAGGCGGCGCCGGCGGCGCTGGTAAGCTTCCAGTTTTTATCGTAGTAAAAGAGGGTGCGGGTATCGTCCTGCGCGTCGCCAGCCGCGGTGGCGGCCTGCACGCCGTGGGCCTTGGCCGTCTCGAACAGGGCGTAGATCTCGGTGGTGGCAAAATCCCGCTCGCGGGTGCCCCTGGCCAGCTGGCCGGCCTTGCCGAACAGCCCCACCAGGATGGCACAGGCCACGCTGAACACGAAGATGTTCACCAGCAGCTCCACAAGAAAGGCGACGTTCCGGTACGATTTCTTCATCCGGCGCCCCCCTCTCCGCCAGCGCCCGCCAACGCAAAGACGACGCGCGCCTCGTCGCCGCCGGGGCCGGTGATGTTGGCCGTGAAGAGGCCGTCGGCCAGCTCGAAGGTGCAGCTTTCCACCTGCGCGATGGTGAGCCCGGAAGCGGCCTCGAACGCGGCATCCTTGGGTACGAACGTCTCGCGCAGGGTGCCGTCGATAACGTAGATGCGCGTCTCATATTCGGCGTCGGCCCCCTGTTGGCTGATGACCAGCAGGTCGAACGCGCCCTCCTGCCGCAGGCTGATGGCGCCGGCGTCGTTGTTCTGGGTAAGCTTGTTGCGCAGGTAGCTGCCGGCCACGGCCGTGCCGAACGTCTCATCCACGCCTGTTTGTATCTGTTTGTATGCCCGGCCGCCCAACAAGGCCAGCGCCAGCGAGCAGAACGCAAACAGGCAGATGAGCCCCATGGGCAGCAGGATGCCGGCCACTGCGCCCGGTTGTCTGGCTCGTGTTCTCATGGTTCCGGCCTCCTTCCAGTGTAAGGTGTACGGGGTGGGGTGGGTATCGCGGCGCGGCGCGCTACCAGCTGCTCACCGTGATGGTGGGCATGATGTTCGTGGCGTATACTTCGTAGCGCACGGCGTAGCGGGTGTGGTCCACCTGGATGCCGTAGTTCTTTTCCAGGTAAGAAAGGCCCGGCGGGTAGAAGCCCTCGGTGGCATAGCAGAGGACGGTGGCGCGCTCGATGGCGTTCTTGGTGGCCGCAAGGCCCTGCGCGTCGGCGCTGCCCGAAAGCGAGGACGTGCCCACGGTGAGCACGATGAGCACCACCACGAACAACACGACCGTTGCCAGGATGCTGACAAGGCCCTTGCTGCGTTTTTTTTGCATTGTGGCCGCCTCCTTCCGGGCGCTTTGTGTTGCAGACGTTTTACCCGATGGCGCTCATGATGCCGGTGAGCGGCAACATGACGCTGAGCAGGATGACGCCGATGGCCACACTGAGCAGGCCCACAAGGGCGGGCTCGATCATGCCCAGCAGGCGGTCGATGCCGGTCTCTGTCTCGTCGGAGTAGATCTCGGACAGGCGGCGCATGGCAAGCTCCGTCTGGCCGGCGCGCGAGGCGGACAGCAGTATCTTCGCCTCGAAGCCGTCCAGCACGCCCACCTTCACAAGTGTCTTGCCCAGGTCTTCGCCCATGGATACCTGCTCCACGGCGGCAGGCAGCTTTTCCGAGATGCGCTTGTTGTCCACAAGTGCGCCGGCTTTTTCCAGCGCGTCGGCCACCGGGATACCGCTGGCCAGCAGCATGGACAGCCCGCCCGTAAAGCGGCTGGCTGCCAGCGCGTAGTGGATGCGCCTGGTGGGCGGGAAGCCCTCGGCAAAGCTGGCGAGTTTTGCACGGCCGCCGGGCAGCATGTAGGTGATGACGACGGCCAGCACGATGACGAGGATGACGCCCACGACGACCATGGCAATGCGCGCGGCCAGGAACGCCCCGCCCATACCGCCCGCGGCAGACACGCCCAGCGAGGCAAACACGTTCTCGAACACCGGCAGCACGAACACGAGGAGGAAGATGAGCACGACGGTCATCATGACCAAGAGCAGCACCGGCCCCGAGATGGCGCTGCGGATGCTCTGGTTGAGCGACTCCTGCTGGCGGAAATAGCCGCCCAGGCTGTCGCAGGTGTTCTCAAGCCTTCCCGATTCCTCGCCCAGGCGCACCATCTCCACCGAATACGCGGGGAAAAAACCGCTCTTTTCCAGCGCCTCGCTCAGCACGAACACGCCCTCTTCGTTCAGCATCCTGTTCAGAAGCTGGGCCGCCGGCGCCAGTTTGCTGCCTTCGGTGTCGGCCGCTATGATGTCCGGGCACTCGTTCATCGGCACACCCGCGCGCAGCAGCATGGTCATGCTTTCAAAGAAAACAGCCAATTCCTGCGCCGGCAGGTATTTCCTCTTTTTTTCTGGCATTCGGGTTGACCTCCTCACAGACATTCCTGTCGGTGTTTACTTGTTTTTGATGACGTGCGCTAGTGTGTCGTCATGGGCGCATAGTTGCTGCCATCGCCGATGAATTCCGCCACCTGGCTACCGTTGGCGGCCGCAAAGGTGAGGTCCACCTGCTCCCATTTGTCCACCTCGGCTTTGATATCCACGGCGATCCATCCGTCCTCTTCGGTCCATATCATGTTCCACGCGTGCATGATGGTGGTGCCCGAATCGTCCGTCTTCACGTCGCCAAATACCATCTTGCAGGGGATACCGTTGGCCCGCAGCATGGCCGCCACAAGGGAGGCGTAGTCGTAACAGATGCCGGACCTGCTCTCCAGTATCTTTTTCAGGTTGGGCACGTAGTTTGTCAGCTCGCCCGTTTGCACCTTTTTTGCCTTCTCGGTGTCGTAGGAGATATTGTCCTGCACCCAGAAGTAGATCTGCTGGATGACCTCGAGGTCTGTGGAGGCGTGCTGGGTGATCTCGTGCGAGAGGGTGACCACGTCGCTCTTCTTGCCGTAGCTCACCACCACGCTGGGTACCAGGAAGGGGGCAAACTCGCTTTCCAGCTGCACGTCCACGCTGCCGCCCAGTATGTTGAAATAGCTGTTCGAGGGCGTGCCGTCGGGGTTGTCGCCCTGGTAGATGAAGACGGTGAATGTGTAGTTGCCGTCGCCGAAGCTCATGGGGTAGAACTGGTCCTTGCCGTCCGTTTTCATCACATAGATATAGTTTGCGCCGGTGGTGTTGTTCATCACCTGGAACATGCCGCTTTGCGGCGCGTTCGCACGCACGCCCACATAACCCTTGTTCACGTTGGTCATGTCGATGACAGCGTTCTGCGTTCCGTCGTCATAGTTCACCACGTTCCCGTCGCCAAACGCGCAGGTTTCCACCTTGGGGGGCTCGCGCTCATAGCTCGAGTCGGACACTTGGGGCTCGCCCCCGGGCAGGAAACCACCGTCTTCGGAGGAGGAGCAGGCAGCCAACACACAAACCAGGCCGGCCATCACGATGGCAAGCAGCGCCAGCATATGCGATTTTTGATACACGACGCCACTCCCTTCGTCTGTATGGGGGCTTTGCTTGCCACCGCGCGGGGCCGGTGAACGACGCCCACCGTGGCCGAGATTTTCCTTGCTATATGAGCTTACATTCAAAACCACCCCTGAGGCGGTTTTGAACACGCCAGCCACCGGCCTGTGTGGCCGAATGAACGCGGCTCTGACGCCGTTCATACGAATGAGCGCGTTCTGCGCGCCGGCCAGGCATAAGCACCCGGCCTACACAAAAATGATACGATGATTTTTGTGCTAATTCAATATATAATACCGTATAACTGCGAAAAATGCAAGAATCCGGGCCAAATCGACAAGGCAAGTATTTTTCGATGATGCGCTATTTCATTTGAGTGAACCCCTTAATGCAGCAAGAATGGGCGCGCAGGGAGCCGTCAATGTGCGGTCGGCGGGGAGCCGGCCGTCAAAAAAACCCGTCCGGTGCGCGCAAAATGCGACCCGGACGGGTGTGGGTGTTGCTTGTGGTGCGGGTGACGCCGCGATGTGCGTGTTATCGGCCGCTTGGGTTACCGGGCGCCGAGAATGCGTGCAGCGCAAGGAAACAAGAAGCGGCGCAAGGGCGCGTATATGCGATACGCAACCGCCGCGCCGCTACGCCGATGACGCCGCGATGTACGTGTTATCGGCCGCCCGGATTGCGCTTTTGGTCCAGCATGGCCTTTACTTTGATGGGCAGACCGAACAGGTTGATGAAGCCTTCGGCGTCGGCGTGGTTGAACGCCTCGCCTGTCTCGAAGCTGGCGATGCCCTCGTCGTAGAGGGTGTAGGGGCTTTGGACGCCTGCATTGATGATGTTGCCTTTGTACAGCTTGAGCTTCACCTCGCCGGTCACCGTCTTCTGCGTCTCGTCCACAAAGGCGTCCAGGGCGGCGCGCAGCGGGGTATACCATTGGCCGTTGTACACGAGGTCGGCGTATTTCAGCGCGGCGGTAGCCTTGAAGTGGGCGGTCTCCTTGTCCAGGCAGATGCTCTCCAGCACCTCGTGGGCGTGGTAGAGGATGGCGCCGCCCGGCGTCTCGTAGATGCCGCGGCTCTTCATGCCCACCAGGCGGTTTTCCACCAGGTCCAGAAGGCCGATGCCGTTTTCGCCGCCCAGGGCGTTCAGCGCCTCGATAAGCGCGACGCCGTCCATCTTTTTGCCGTCCAGCGCGGTGGGGATGCCCTTTTCAAAGCTGAGGGTGAGCGCTGTGGTCTCGTCCGGCGCTTTTTGGGGCGAGACGCCCAGCTCGAGGATCTTGTCGTAGTCCGGCTCGTTGGCGGGGTCTTCCAGGTCCAGCCCTTCGTGCGAGAGGTGCCAGAGGTTGCGGTCCTTCGAATAGTTCGTCTCGCGGTTGATCTTGAGCGGGATGTCGCGCGCCTCAGCGTAGGCGATGGCCTGCTCGCGGCTCTGGATGTCCCACTCGCGCCAGGGGGCGATGATATCGAGCTGGGGGGCGAGGGCCTTCACGGTGAGCTCGAAGCGCACCTGGTCGTTGCCCTTGCCGGTGGCGCCGTGGCAGATGGCATCGGCGCCCTCCTTCTCGGCGATCTCCACCAGCGCCTTCGCGATGGGCGGGCGGGCAAAGCTGGTGCCCAGCAGATAGCCCTCATATTTGGCGCCCGCCTTCAGCGTGGGCCAGATAAAGTCCTCCACCAGCTCTTTTTGGATATCCATGACGTACAGCTTGGACGCGCCGGTCTTCAGCGCCTTCTCCTCCAGGCCCTCCAGCTCGCTCTGCTGGCCCACGTCGGCCGCCATGGCAACCACCTCGCAGCCATAGTTCTCCTTCAGCCACGGGATGATGATGGAGGTGTCCAGCCCGCCGGAGTAGGCCAGCACCACCTTTTTGTATTGTTTTTTGGGTGCGCACATGGTTGCAACCTTCCTTCCCTCTTGTTCTTCGCTATAGAATCATTATACGCGATATCCCGCGCGCGGCAAGTGCGTTCGTCGGTTTTTGGGCACTGCGGCCCGGGGCGTTTACAGATCCATCCAGCTCTCGTCCTTGGGCTGCGCGCGGAAGGCGCGCAGCTTTTCCATGTCGCCCGGCTGGATGTACCCGTCGGCCAGCGCCTGCTCGGCCAGGGC
>JAVBQQ010000033.1:0-113604 GCA_031548875.1 Oscillospiraceae bacterium | reverse complement strand
AAAATAAATAAAAAAACAAAGACGATTTTGTGACAAACGTCTTGCAATTTGGTTACAATGTTGAAATAATAGCGGTGAAAATGTGCATTATAACGGAAATACGTTTTTGTAACCAACGCGTTTTTTGTATGAGCGCTGGGTGTGGGTGCAGCGAAAGCCTCCGCGGCAAACGGCTGTTTTGCGCGGTGCAAAGCGCTTGCTTCCAAAATACACAATAAACCTTTTTCAAAATTGTTCAAAACTGTTGCAAAGCACAGTTCGATTGTGTAAAATAGATATCAACTTGTACTGCGATTTGTATGTTCTAGACAAATGACGGATTTTCCGGGCGGCAATCGCTTTGCCTGTACCCAGGGCAGAAGGGAAGAGTTGAGATGGCAAACCGTGTTTTCCAGGGTGTTGTGTACCAGATGCGGGATACGCTGGGCCGGCTGGGCGGCGTGGTGGATGAGGGGGGCGTCGTGATCTCCTGTACCGACCCCGCGCGCATTGGCGAGAGCCGCGAGGAGGTGGCCGGCCTGCTGGCCGGGACAACCGAGCAGTTCGCGAGCGGTAGCGCTTCATACCACGTCTTCTCGTCGGGGCAGCAGGGCTCTTTTGCCGCGTTTGTAGAGGGCGCCGACGAAGAGAGCACCCGCCTTGCGGCGGTGCTGGCCGTATGCCTGCAGAATATCCTGCAATACCACGACGAAAAGTACGACAAGACCAATTTCATCAAGAACGTGGTGCTGGAGAACATCCTGCCCGGAGACATCTTTGCCAAGGCGCGCGAGCTGCACTTTGCGGCCGACGTGGCCCGGGTGGTGTTACTGGTGCGGGTGACGGGCAATAACGAGGTGTCCGCCTATGACGTGGTGAGCGGCCTGTTCCCCGACAAGCAGAAGGACTTTGTGTTCAATGTGAGCGAATCGGACACTGTGCTGGTGAAAGAGATCAAACGCGGCATTGACGAAAAGGACGTTGAAAAGCTGGCTGCCTCCATTGTCGACATTCTGAGCGGCGAGCACTATATACGGGCGGTGGCCGGCATCGGCACCCCCATCTCCAATATCAAGGATCTGGCCGCCAGCTTCAAGGAGGCGCAGATCGCCCTGGAAGTGGGCAAGGTGTTCGACACTGAGCAGCAGATCATCAGCTACAACCATCTGGGCATCGCCCGCCTGATCTACCAGCTGCCCACTACGCTGTGCGAGATGTTCCTGAAGGAAGTGTTCAACCAGGGCAGTATCGACAGCCTGGACGACGAGACGCTGTTCACCATCCAGCGCTTCTTTGAAAACAACCTGAACGTGAGTGAGACCTCGCGGGGGCTGTTCGTGCACCGCAACACGCTGGTGTACCGCCTGGAGAAGATCAAGAAGCTCACCGGGCTGGACCTGCGCGAATTTGACGATGCCATTGTGTTTAAGGTGGCCCTGATGGTGAAGAAATACCTCAATTCGAACGTTACCAAATATTGATAAAACCTGTCGAACGTGGTACTATGGGACTGCCGTTTTAAAAAAGCGGCAGTCCCAAATCGTTTAACCCGGGGCAGGCCCCGGGCAGTGCGGAGGAAATACCCCCTATGGCAAGGAAACCCATCGTGTCCGACAATTCGGTGATGATCAGCTTCACCAAGGTGAAGAAGACCTATCCCGGCAATATCACGGCGCTGCAGGACGTGAACCTGGAGATACGCCGGGGCGAGTTCGTGTTCGTCCTGGGGCATTCGGGCGCCGGCAAAAGCACCTTTTTAAAACTCATCCTGCGTGAAGAAGTGGCCAGCGCCGGCCGCGTGCTGGTGGGCGGGCGCGACCTCTCTCGCATCCGCCAGCGGGACATCCCCTACCTGCGGCGCGGGCTGGGTGTCGTGTTCCAGGATTTTCGGCTCATCCCCACGATGACGGCGTTCGAGAACGTGGCCTTTGCCATGCGCGTGACCAATATCCCCGAGCGGGAGATCAAAAAGCGTGTGCCTTATGTGCTGAACCTGGTGGGCCTGGCCGGCAAGGCGCGCAGCCTGCCCCACGAGATGAGCGGCGGTGAACAGCAGCGCGTGGCGCTGGCGCGGGCGTTGGTGCATTCGCCCCCCATCATCATTGCGGACGAACCCACCGGCAACATAGACCCCGAACTCTCGGTGGAGATCATGGAGCTGCTCAAGGCCATCAACATGGTGGGCACCACGGTGGTGGTGGTTACCCACGAGCACGAGCTGGCCCAGCGGTTCTCCGAGCGCATCATCACCATAGACCACGGCAACGTGGTGGACGACGCGCTGACGCGGAAGGGAGGGATGGCCGATTGAGACCCTCCAGCCTTGGATACCTGATTCGGCAGGGGTGGAAGAACATGGCGGCCAACCGCCTGATGACCCTTGCTTCGGTGGGCGTGCTCACGGCCTGCCTCATCATCACCGGCATCGCGTCGCTGATGTCCATCAACGTGAACCGCATCGTGGATTACCTTGCGGACCAGAATGAGATCGTCGTCTACCTGGACCCGGAACTGTCCGACGAGGACGCCGAGGCCCTGGGCGGGCAGATACGCGCCATGAGCGACGTGCTGGACGCGGAATACGCCTCCAAGGAGGACGCATTCAATACGGTGGAAGGGTGGCTGGAAAGCTACGGCAACGCGCTGGAAGGGTATGAGCGCATCTTCCCCGCGCGGTATCTTGTTTCGGTGAAAGACCTGAACATGATCCAGGAGACGAACGACCGCCTGGCCGCCCTGCCCGGCGTAGAGGAGACCCGCGTGCCCACCGACCTCGCCGGCATCATGATCACCATCAAGAATGCCGTCACCTATGGGGGCTGGGGACTGGTGCTCGTCCTGGCCATCGTGTCCATCATCGTCATCAGCAACACCATCCGGCTCACCGTGTTTGCCCGGCGGCGGGAGATCAGTATCATGAAATATGTGGGCGCCACGAACGCCTTCATACGGTTACCCTTCTTTGTGGAGGGGATGACCGTGGGCGCCATCGCCGGGGCCATCGCGTCGGTTCTTGTGTGCGGCGCGTACCATCTGGTGTACAACTACCTGGTGGGCATGTACAACACCTGGGTGATGAGCCTGATGGGGCAGATCTTTACATTAAATGAGATCTGGTATTCCATCTTCATCGGATTTATTGCCTTTGGCATCATCATCGGCGGGTTTGGCACGGCTACCAGCGTGCGCCGCCACCTGAAGGTGTAAAGCGGGCGGCAGGCGCCGAGACACCGTATTATGATCTTTCCGGAGGCAAACCGTATGCTGTCAACCACCCGAACGAATGCTCCAAAAACGTTTTTGCTGCGCGCCGGCGCTGTGTTTTGCGCCGCAGCGCTGTTGTTTTGCGCCATGGCGCAGCCGGCGAGCGCCGAGACGGCGGCCGAAAAGTACAACCGCCTGAAGGAAGAACTGGAGGGCATCTCCGCAGACATCGACGCCGCCAAGGCCGACAAGCAGGAGGCGGAGAAGCTGAAAGAATCGCTGGCGCGGCAGAAGGAAGTTGTTGAGGAGATGATCGCCCTCAAAAACGAGGAGATCGTGCAGACCGAGCTTGCGATGCAGGCGAAGGACGGCGAGATTGCCCAAAAGCGCAAGGTGATCTACGAGAACGACCAGCTGTTCCAGGAGCGGCTGGTGGCCATCTACAAGATGAACACGACGAGCGGACTGTCGCAGCTGTTCAACGTGGACAGCTTTGCCGAGCTGATGCAGCTGATGGATGCGTTGCAGCGCATCTCCAAGCACGACACCGACCTGCTGGACGAGTTGAACGTGCAGCGGGAGGAGCTGGAGGCGGAGCTGGCCGAGATAGACGCCATGCGCACCAGCCTGCAGGAAGCGTACGACGAGATGGAAGTGAACAAGAACGTTCTGGCGGGCAATATTGCCGCGCAGGACGAACGCATCTCGGCCGCCGAGGCGGAGCAGCAGGCGCTGGAGGTTGCAAAAGTGGCCACCAACGAGGAGCTTGAAAAAGCCCAGGCCGAGATGATTGCCGCGTTCAACAACCAGGGCGGCAGCAGTCAGGGCGACGGCAGCCAGTATGTGGGCGGCGTCTTCATGTGGCCGGTGCCGAACTACTTCAACATCTCCTGCTATTTTGGCTCGCCGGACCCGAACGGCTCCCCCCATCGCGGCATGGATATCCACACCAGCGGCACGGTGGGCCCGCCCATCGTGGCCTGCGGCAACGGAATGGTCATCACCGCCGAATACGGGCATTACAGCTACGGCAACTATGTGGTCATCGACCACGGCGACGGCATCAAGACGCTGTATGCCCACTGCAACAGCCTGAACGTGAGCGTGGGCAAGTTCGTGAGCACGGGTGAGCAGATTGCCACAGTGGGCAGCACCGGCTTTTCCACCGGGCCCCACCTGCACCTGGAGGTATGGGCGGGCGGCGGTTTGGCCGACCCGCTGGCCTATTTGAAAGGGTAGGGCGGCGGCCGAAACCTACGAAAAAAATTCCTTTTGCACGCGCCGCCCTCAAGCCGTTGCGGAGCAACGGTTTGCCGGGTTGGTTATACGGTAGGGCGGCGGAACGGGAAAATCCTTCTCAAATCTCTGTCACATTTGTATGGTTGAATGAAGGCCGCAAAAGGGCACAAATCCAAAACGGTTTTTGCGCCGCGGCGCGGCGCGCGGCGGTGTGGTCAGACCCGCCAGTTTGCCCCAACGGAGGTTCTATGAACAGGAAGTTACCGGTGAGCGTTGCGCTGGCCGTCACGCTTATTGCGATGACAGTCACCTTTGCCATCACCATGCTGGTTTCGATGGATTACTTCAACAACGCCGTGCGCAGCGTGACCCAGATGCAGGCCCAGTACAGCAAGCTGGCGGACCTAGACAGCTATGTGCGTGGCAACTATTACGGAGAGATAGACGACGCTATGCTGAGCGACCGCATGGCTCAGGGCTACCTGGCCGGCGTGGGCGATAAGTACAGCGTATACTACACCGAGAAAGAGTATGCCGAACTGCAGGAATTCGAGCAGGGGACCCGGGTGGACATCGGCGTGGCGCTGGTGCTGGAGGCGGACGGCTATTTCCGCATCGCGCGGGTGTTTTCCGGCTCGCCCGCCGACAAGGCGGGCGTGAAGGCCGGCGGGCGCATCCTGATGGTGGACGGCACCGATGCGAAAACGGTGACCAGCGTGAAGGCCATGAACAGCCTGCTGCGCGGCCTGCAGGGCACCGAACTGAAGCTGACCTGCCTGTACAAGGCGTCGGAGGAAGAAGAGTATACCGTGCAGCGCACAAACTACACGCTGCCGTCGGTGGAGTACAAGAAGGCCGGGGATTTTGGCTATATCCGCATCTACGGGTTTGAGAAGGACACCGATTCGGCCTTTGAAAAGGCGTTGGACGCGGCGCTGGAAGACGGTGTGAAGGGTCTTTTGTTCGACCTGCGCGGCAACGCCGGCAACGTATACCAATCGGCCTACAATATCGTGAACCGCATCTGCCCGCGCGGCACGGTGGCCAAGAGCGAGGCGAAGAACGGCACCGTGAAGGTACTGGCGACTTCGGACGACGAACGGGTGGACCTGCCTATGACCGTTCTGGTGGACGGGAACACCGCTGCCGCCGCCGAACTATTCGCCGTGAATGTGCGCGACCTGGCCGGTGGGCAGATCGCGGGCGTGAAGACGGCGGGCAAGTGGATGCTGCAGAGCGCCCCCCAGCGGCTGAGCGATGGGTCGGCCGTGTCGGTGACGGTGGCCAAGCTGCTCACCGGCAACGACGAGAATTTTGAGGGCACCGGCTTGCCCATGGACGTGAGCTTGGACGCGATGCAGCCGGATTCTGACACGGGCGTTTTGTGGAACCCCGACCCAGAGAAGGACCAGTGGATCCTGCGCGGGCTGGAGGTGCTGCGCGCGCTGACGGCCAAGACCAGCGAGGCGGAGCAGCAGGATTTGAATATCGTGCCGCCGTCCTCTTCACAAGAGGCGAAAGAGGGCAGGGAGAGCAAGAACGAAGAGGGATCGAAAACGGCGGATTCGACGCCGGACGAGCAGGAGGGCTAAGGGATGGCGGCTGCGCGGGATACAGCCTTGCCGACGGATGGCCGCGCCTTGAGCGCTTCGGTGGTGGTGTACGGTGATGCGTCCGCTGCTCGCCGTCTGCTGGATAGTTTTGCCCGCTTCGGGAGGGGCACCTCGCTGTATCTTGTGGACAACGCGTCGCCCGACGGCGCGATGGACGCGCTGGAGGCCGGCGGGCTGCCGCCGGATACCACCGTGCTGCGGCTGCCCCAAAACCGTGGCTTTGGCGCGGGGCACAACGCCTGCCTGGCGCTGTTGGCCAGCCGCTACCACGCGGTCATCAACCCCGACATCGTGCTGCGGGACGACGCCGTGGCCCGCATGGCGGCCTGGATGGACGAGCACCCGGACGTGGCCATCACGACGCCGCAGCTGCTGTTCCCGGACGGGCGGCCCCAGTACACGGCCAAGCGGCGTCCCGCCGTGCTGCCCCTGCTGGCCCGCCAGTTGGGAGGCGGCCTTCTCAAAAAACAGGAGGACCACTACCTGATGTTGGACGAGGACCTCTCACAGCCTCAGAACGTGGAATTCTGCAGTGGGTCGTTTTTTGTCATCCGTACCGAGGTGCTGCGGGCCATCGGCGGCTTTGACGAGGGGTACTTCATGTACGTGGAAGACGCTGACATCACCCGCAAGGCATTGCAGCACGGCAGGGCGGTGTTTCTGCCGCAGGTGGCCGTGGTGCACGAGTGGCAGCGCGCCGCCCACCGCAAGCCCCGCCAGTTCTTCTGGCAGTTGCGCAGCATGCTGCGCTATTTTCGCAAATGGGGCTTTCGCATGCGTTAGGCCGGGGCTGCACAGGCCACCGCCCCGAATATTGCTCTGGGAGAGATGTGACATGAAAGGGATCGTACTTGCGGGTGGGGCCGGCACACGGCTGTATCCGTCCACTATTGCGGTGTCCAAGCAGCTGCTTACCATCTATGACAAGCCGATGATCTATTACCCGGTGAGCACGCTGATGCTGGCAGGCATCCGGGAGATCCTCATCATCTCCACCCCGGACGACCTGCCCGGCTTCGAGCGGCTGTTTGGCAGCGGCGAGACGCTGGGCGTGCGCTTTACCTACAAGGTGCAGGAGACGCCGCGCGGCCTGGCCGACGCCTTCCTTGTGGGGGAGGAATTTATTGGGGACGACCATGTGTGTCTCGTGCTGGGCGACAACATCTTCTATGGCTACGGCTTCACAGAGCGGCTGAACGCCGCGGCCGCGCGCAGCGAAGGGGCCACCATCTTCGGCTACCACGTGGCCAGCCCCGAGGAGTTCGGCGTGGTGGAGTTCGACAACCAGGGGAATGTCCTGTCCATCGAGGAGAAGCCCCAAAAACCCAAGAGCCACTACGCCGTGCCTGGCCTGTATTTCTATGACAACCGTGTGGTGGACATCGCGAAGAACGTGCAGCCCTCGGCCCGCGGAGAGATCGAGATCACCTCGGTGAACAACGCCTACCTTGCGGCGGGCAAGCTGAAGGTGGAGCTGTTTGGCCGCGGCATGGCCTGGCTGGACACCGGCAACCACCGCGCCATGCTGGACGCGTCCAATTTCGTGGAGGCCATCCAGACGCGGCAGGGGCTGTACGTGGCCTGCCTTGAGGAGATCGCCTACCGGCAAGCATTCATAGACAAGCAGCAGCTGCTGGCCACCGCCGATCGGCTGGGCAAGACGGAGTACGGGCAGTACCTCTACCACATCGCCGACAACGCGGTGCCCGGGGCGCGGGTGTCTGGATAGGGCGGCGTTTTGGGCGCCGGACAGATGAAATAGAGCACAACAGGAGGCACATGATGAATATCCTGATCACAGGTGCGAACGGCCAGCTGGGCAATGAACTGGCCCGTCAGCTGGCGGGCGGCGGCAGTGCGCTGGGGCCCATCCCGGCCACGGTGCAGGGTGCAAAGGTGGCCGGCGTGGACATCCAGGACGGCGACCTCGCCAAACTGGACGACGCACGGGCGCTGTTTGAAAGATACGCACCCGACGCCGTTTTGAACTGCGCGGCCTTTACCAACGTGGACGCCTGCGAGACGGAGCGGGACGCCGCTCTGCGCGCCAACGCCGTGGCTGTGCGCAACCTGGCCATGCTGTGCGAGGAGCGGGGCGCCAAGTGCGTGCACGTCTCCACCGACTATGTCTTTTCCGGCCAGGGGCACACGCCGCTGGACGAATCGGCCCGGCCGGCGCCACGCAGCGTGTATGGCGCCACAAAACTGCTGGGCGAAGAATACCTGCGCGATTTCAGCAGCCGGTGGTTTATCCTGCGCACGGCCTGGCTGTACGGCCGGGTGGGCGGCAACTTCCTGCGCACCATCCAGCGGGTGGCGCGCGAAGCGGGCAAGGCGACGGTGGTGGACGACCAGCTGGGTAACCCCACGAACGCCGAAGACCTGGCCCACCACATGCTAAAGCTCTTGCCGACAGATGAATACGGGCTTTACCACTGCACGGGCGAGGGCGTCTGCTCTTGGTTCGACTTTGCGCGGGAGATCGTGCGGGCCAGCGGCATCGAAGCCGAGGTGCTGCCCATCACTACCGACGAGTACCCCGGGCGCCCGGCGCCCCGGCCGGCCTATTCGGCGCTGGACAACGCCATGCTGCGCGCAACCGTGGGTGACGAGATGCGCCCCTGGCAGGCGGCGCTGGACGACTACATCGCATGGCAGAAAGCGGAAGGGGAGATCGAGGCATGAAGAACATCCTGGTGACCGGGGGCGCCGGTTTCATCGGCTCCAATTTTGTTTTGTGTATGCTGGCCGCCCACGAGGACATCCGCATCGTCAACCTGGACAAGCTCACCTACGCGGGCAACCTTGCGAACCTGAAGGCCGTGGAGGGCGACGAGCGCCATGTCTTCGTGCAGGGGGACATCTGCGATGCGGCGCTTGTGACGGGCTTGTTTGAAAAATACAGTTTCGACGCTGTTGTGAACTTTGCCGCCGAGAGCCATGTGGACCGCTCCATCGAGGACCCCGGCGTGTTTGCCCAGACCAACGTGATGGGCACGGTGAATCTGCTTACCTGTGCGCGCAGGGCGTGGGAGGGGCCGGACGGCGGCTACCCGGCCAACGTCAAGTTCGTGCAGGTGTCCACCGACGAGGTGTACGGCAGTTTGGGCGAGACCGGCTTCTTCACAGAGACGACGGCCCTCTGCCCGCATTCGCCCTATTCGGCCAGCAAGGCCAGCGCCGACCTGTTCGTGGCGGCCTGGGGCGACACCTACGGCCTGCCGGTGAATATCACCCGCTGCTCGAACAACTACGGGCCGTACCAGTTCCCCGAGAAGCTGATCCCGCTGATGATACACAACGCCTGCAACAAGAATGCGCTGCCCGTGTATGGCGACGGGCTGAACGTGCGCGACTGGCTGTACGTGGAGGACCACTGCCGCGCCATCGACCTGGTGCTGCAAAATGGACGTCCGGGCGAGGTGTATAACATCGGAGGCCACAACGAACGCACCAACATCGTCATCGTCAAGAAGATCATCGAGCTGGTGGGCCGCGAGGTGGACCCGGGCGTGACCGAAGAACTCATCCAGTACGTGGAGGACCGCAAGGGCCACGACCGCCGCTACGGCATCGACCCGGAGAAGATTGGCCGGGAGTTGGGCTGGCAGCCCGAGACGGCCTTCGAGGATGGCATCGAGCTGACCGTGCGCTGGTACCTGGACAACGGCGACTGGCTGAAAGACGTCACCTCCGGAGCGTACATGGAGTACTACGAGAAGATGTACAAGGGCCGGTGAGTGCAGGTGGCGGATGCGGGTGAAAGTGACTTGAACCCACAAAGCCATTATGGCCCCTGTGCAAGCGGCGGGTATTCCTTCGCTCGGAGCATACCGCTGTGCGGGACGAGTCTCGCTGCGAAACACCCGCCGCGTACACTGGGAGGGTGCCTCAGTTCGAATTTGAATGCGTTCGCCTAAGGAAGGATGAAACACATGCGCGTCGTCATCAAGGTTGGCACCTCCACGCTCACCCACCAAACGGGGCAGATCAACATCCGCCGGGTGGAGCTTTTGTGCAGGACGCTGGCCGACCTGAAAAACGCCGGGCACGAGGTGCTGGTCGTCTCGTCCGGCGCCATTGCCATGGGCGTGGGCAAGCTGCATCTGGCCGGCCGGCCGGACGATATCCCCACCCGGCAGGCGGCGGCGGCCGTGGGCCAGTGTGAGCTGATGTACACCTACGACCGGCTGTTTGGCCAGTATAACCACACGGTGGGGCAGATACTGCTCACCGCCGACGACATAGCACATGAAGACCGCCGCAAGAATGTGGATGCGACCCTCTTCCGCCTGCTGGAGCTGGGGGTCATCCCCATTATCAACGAGAACGACACCGTAGCCACCGCCGAGCTGGAGGGTGGTGTGATCGGCGACAATGATACCCTTTCGGCCGAGGTGGCCGTGAGCGCGAAAGCCGACCTGCTGGTGCTGCTTACCGACACGCCCGGTCTCTTCACCGCCGACCCCAAGAAGACCGACTCGGCGAAGCTGATCCCCGTCGTGTCCGAGATCACCCCCGAGATGGAGGCCGCCGCAGGCGGCGCGGGCAGCGGCTTTGCCACCGGCGGCATGGCCACGAAGCTGGCCGCGGGGAAGATATTGCAACGACACGGCATCGACATGGTCATCACTGGTGGGCAGAACCCTGAGTGCCTCTATGAGATCGTTGCGGGGCGCCCGGTGGGCACGCGGTTTGAGTTTAAAAAGGAGCAGTAGTGTATGACATCCACACAGGAGATACTGCGGCGGGCTAAGGCGGCCAAATATGAGGCGGCAAAACTCTCGCCCGAACAGCAGGATGCGATACTGGACGCGATGGCGGCAGCCATCCGCGCGTCGGCAGGGGAGATCCTGGCCGCCAACGAAAAAGACCTTGCAAACGCGAAGGGGAACATCCCCGATGTGATGCTGGACCGGCTGCAACTGACACCCGAGCGGGTGGAGGGCATGGCGGACGGCCTATTGGCCGTGCGCATGCTGCAAACGCCGGTGGGGCGGGTGGAGAGTGAGATCACCCGGCCGAACGGCCTTGTCATCCGCAAGGTGCGGGTGCCGCTGGGCGTGGTGGCAATCATCTACGAGAGCCGCCCCAACGTGACCGCCGACGCCGCGGCGCTGTGCATCAAGAGTGGCAACGCCTGCGTGCTGCGCGGCGGCAAGGAGGCCATCCTGTCCAACACGGCGGTGGTGGCTGCGCTGCACGCAGGGCTGCGAAGCGCTGGTTGCCCGGAAGATCTGATCCAGCTGGTGGAGGACACCACGCGCGAGAGCGCCCGCGAGCTGATGGAGGCCCGCGGCTTTGTGGACCTGCTCATCCCGCGCGGGGGCGCTGGGCTCATCAAGGCCGTGGTGGAGGGCGCCAAGGGGGTGCCGGTCATCGAGACGGGCAGCGGCATCTGCCATGTGTACGTGGACAGGGCCGCCGACCTTGATATGGCGGCAGAGATTTTGTACAACGCCAAGACCAGCCGCCCCAGCGTGTGCAATGCGGCCGAGGTGTGCCTGGTGCACACAGATGTGGCGGACGCCTTTTTGCCCAAGGCGACAGGGCGGCTTGCGCAAAAGGACGTGCAGCTGAGGCTGGACGGGCGCGCCGCGCGCATACTTGCCGGCGTGGGCACGCCTGCCGGCCCCGACGATTTTGACACCGAGTTCAACGATTTTATCCTGGCGGTGGCCGTGGTGGATAACCTGGACGACGCCATCGGCCACATCAACACGCACAGCACCGGCCACAGCGAGGTCATCGTGACGGCGGACGCCGAAGCGGCGGCGCGGTTCACCCGCCTTGTGGACAGTGCGGCCGTCTACCACAACGCCTCCACCCGCTTCACCGACGGCGGCGAGTTCGGCCTGGGATGCGAGATGGGCATCTCCACCCAGAAGTTGGGCGCCCGCGGCCCTATGGGGCTGTACGAGATGACGAGCTACAAGTACGTCGTGCTGGGCAGCGGCCAGGTGCGCTAGAGCAAGGCCGCGGCCGGGCAGGCCCCGAGGAAAGGAAACCTATGGCAGACCAGAAAAAGAACAAGAGCGATATGGAGCAGGACCGCAACAGCCGCGACGAACACGCCCGGCGCAGCCGCAGGCGCACAAGGCAATTTTTGGGCCTGGCGCTGGCGGTGCTTATCGTAGTGGGGGCCGTGAGTATCGTGAACTACGGCATAAACGTTGTGCGCACGGCGATGAACGACACCTCGATGGCGGACGAATACAAGGCGCGCATTGCGCCGTTCGTGTGGTTCGACGTGCTGCCCTTTGAAAAGCTGGAGGACGCCAACCAGGACACGCTGAAGCAGGCGGTGCTGTGGGGCGTATTGAACCAGACGGGCACGGACAAGATCACCCGCAACGAGCGCGGCGAGGCCCTTGTGCCGGCCATCGAGATCGACCGCTATGCCGCCGCGCTGTTCGGCCCCGATTTCGAGTTCAAGCACGCGAGTTTTTCAGACCCTGTAGAGGGCCTTGAATACACCTATGACGAGGAGGCCGGGATGTACGTGGTGCCGGCCACCGGCATCATGCCATATTACGACGCCACCGTGGTGGACATTACCCGTGCGGGCGGAGGCGTGCGCAAGGTGGTGGTGGGCTATGTGCAGACATACAACGCCAACGACGAGGTGATTGCCACACCGGACTACGAACACCCTGCGAAATACATGGACTATCTGTTCCGGCGGGACGGCAACGACTACTACCTCTACGCTATCCAGCCGAACACGGACTATGCCGCGGCGGTTTCCTCCTCCTCCGTCTCGATTCCGTCCAGCAGTCTGCCGCCGGTTTCGTCCTCGATGGCGGATGCTTCGCAGGCGGAGAGCGGGTCGAACGCTTCGGAAGAACAGACTTCGGGGCAGACCTCTGAATGACCTGACAGCACGCAATATACAAAAGGCTGCCCCGGCCAACCGGCCGGGGCAGCCTTTTGTATGTTCTGATGGTTGCTTCGGTTAGCCGGACGCGTCGCCGGACGAGCTGCTGGAGGAACTGTTGCCGGCAGACGTGCCTGTGCCGGCGGCAGAAGCTGCGGTTCCGCCTTCAACGGAACGGGGCGCATACTCCGCAACAGTGTTGTAGATACCGTCGGCGGCGCCGCAGGCGGCGGCCTGGATGCCGGCGGCGCTGGTGATATCTTCGAAATCGGTGGGGCTGATCATGAAGCCAAACTCGAACAGAACCGAGGGGCAGACCGGTGTACGCGTCACATTGAAGTAGCCATAGGACACGTCGGAGGCCCTGCGCCCGGTGGCCTCGGCCACGCCGGCCATCAGCTGGGCGGCGTACACCTCGGCTTTGGGCGCCGAGTAGCTCTTGGGGATGTGGTAATAGGCCTGCAGGCCGGTGGCGCTGTTCAGGTCGCTGGTAAGCTCGGCGGAGTTGTGGTGCACCGAGAGAAAGAAATCCGGTTTCTGTTCGATCTGCATCCCCAGGCGCTCGTGGGTGGTGTAGAAGGTCTCACCCTCGCGCAGCAGGGTCACCTCGGCGCCCATCTGGCGCAGCCGGTAGGCGATGGCCTGCGCCAGCGCAAGGTTGACGTCCTTCTCGTTGGGGCCCTGCGCCGTTCCCATGATGCCCGGCGCGCCCATGTCCTGGTCGCCGTGGCCGGGGTCCAACATCACGCGCACGCCGGCCAGCGGCTGCAACGGGTCGGCCGATATCCGGGGTGGGGCCTTCAGAAACAGGCGGGTGCGCCCCTCAGTGTAGTCGATCTGGTACCCCCAGATGCCCTGCACGGAAAGATCCAGCCGCACGCCGTCGTCGGTTTTCACTACCTTAGCGCCCTGCACATAGGTGCTGGCGAAGGATTCGGAGAGCTTGAAGGTGGTGTCGCAGAAAGAGAGGGAGAGCGTGTCGTCCTTGCAGGAGATGATGGCGGCAGGGGTGCCGGTGCCTTCAAAGTCGATCCACTCGCCACGGCCCTCGGGGTCGGTCTCGGCCGACAGGCCGGTAAAGGCGGATTTTCCGTCCCCGTCTATCCAGGCACAGTTCTGCGCGACGACCCAGTCCCCACAGGTGAGCTTATAGGCCCAGGTGTTCACGTTGCCGCCGGCGTCCGCGTCGTAGCGCACGGTGCGCACACTTTCGGTGACGACGGCCACCGCCCCGCCGTAGAAGGTCTCGTCGATGGCGCCGTCGTCGTGCGGGTCCGTGAGGGCGCCGGCGAACACGCCGGTCACCTGTATAGCCTGGCCGGCCTCGGCCTGCTTTGTGTTGTCGCTGGGCAGGCCGGTGGCGCTGCCGCCCGCGTCTGTGCCAGCGTCTTTGGGCGGTTCCGGCCGCGTGATGGTATGGGTGAGGATCTCGTCGCCCTGGGCGAAGGTGAGGGTATTCTTGCCGGGCTTCAACTGCACCAGCACGCCGAAAGCGCCGTCGGCCGTCTCGCGCTGCACCTTCTCGCCGTCCAGCGTGAGGGGAAGGGCGGGGTCGGAATTACCCATGACGAATACCGTCTCCTGCGCGGTGCCGATGGTGTCCGTTTCGAGCGGGTAGTTCACCTGCAGCGTTTGGGGGATGTCGAAGCCTTGGGGCAGCGTGCTGTCCGCGGTAGTGGTGGCACTCTGCAAAAAGCCGATGGTGGCCGCCTGTACGGGGACGACGGGATAACGCCCGTACACCGCGCCGCCAAAGCAGGGGCGCTGCTGTGCGACGAAGAGGGTGGTGGCCGTTGCGTCGGCGCCGGCGGCTTCGTCCAGCACAAGGCAGCCGGCGTCGTCGCCAAAGGCGGCGATGCGGGCGCCTACGCCTGCGCCCGCAGGCAGTTCAGCCAGCGCAAAGGCCGCGCCGGCGTCCCTGCGCAGGGCGGCGCTGGTCTCCGCATCGACCGACGCGTCGGTGGCGATGCCGAGGGTGGTGTTCCCCAGCACGGGGGCGACCTGCGCGGCCATGGCGGCAAAGGCAGTTGCGCTTGCGGAGGAATCGGTGGCGGTATTGCTGTCGGCCACATCGCCGGGTTTGGCACTTGACCCTGTTTCAGCGCTGGGTTCGGTTTCAGTCCCGGTAGTGGCCGCGGGTTTCCCATCGCCGCGCGTCCCGCTAGGCGTGTAGTTCAATACGACGCCGGCGATGGGATACTTTTCGGGAAGCCGGGCAAGGCTGTCTGCCAGCAGCTTTTGGTACTCCTCATCGGTCGGGTCGAACGAGAGGCTGCCGCTGGGCAGCTTTTTGGCTAGGGCGGCGGCGTCGCCGTCGTCGGTGGAGCGCAGCCCTCCCGCGGCCAGCGGGTCCATGGCCACCCAAAGCTGGATCTCCTGCCCGTCGGCGGCCTTGCACAGGCTGCCGAGCAGGTCCACGCCGGCGTCGTCCACATCGGCGGGGAAGATTTTGTCCTCCCAATGCACCGAAAGGGCGGTGCGCCCTTCAAAGACAAGCGTGTTTATGTTGTTGGCCTTGGCCTGGGCCACGGCATCGGCAAAATACGCGTCGGCCGCATCGGCGGCGGTGTCCTCCGTTTCGTCGTCCAGTTCCGGCGCGGCCAGCCACAGCGCGCTGGCCGGGCCATTTACGCGGTAGGCGTCCGCCGGCTGGCTTCCACTTCCTTCGCCTATTTTTGGCACCAGCCAGAAGGCCGCGCCCACGGCGGCCAACAGGACCACAGCCACGAGCACGATGATGAGCACCGTGCGCCCGGTTCTTTTTTTGCGGTGCGGGGATGTGTATTGCATGCAGACCTCCGGTTTGTTCGAAATATCGATCAGAAAAAGACAGGATGGTATGGGCTGGCATCCCTTTGCCTTACCCTAATATCCCTTCGATGATGGCGGCCACGCCCGCTTCGTCGCAGCTGGGGGCCAGGATGTCGGCCAAGGCTTTGATCTCGTCGGGCGCGTTGGCCATGACGACGGCCTGCCCCGCCATGCGCAGCATGGTTGCATCGTTCGAGCTGTCGCCCATGGCCATCACCTCCGCGCGCGGGATGCCCAAAAGCGCCGCCAGATGCATCAATGCGGCGCCTTTGTTGGCCGTGGGGGTATTTAGCTCGAGGTTGGAGAACACCGACGAGGTGAGCTCCACATCGCCCCGGCGCTCGAAATCGGCGCGTGCGCGCCGGCGCTCGGGCTGGGAGGCGAAATGCAGCGTGAATTTTTCCACCGCGCCCTCCGCCGCCCGCACGAAGGAGGCGAGGTTTGGCACGAAGGTGCGCGTTTGGCGGAAGTATTCGAAAAAACTGCCGGGCAGCGCGCTGCGCAGGAAGGAGAGGTCCTGCTGCTGAGAGTAGCCCCGGCCGTCGATGTACACGCCGGTGAGCGCCTGGTATTCCTCGGCCGCGCGCAGCACGTCCAGCGCGTCCGCCTTTTCGAAACAATCGGAATACAGCACGGTATCCTGCGCAAGGTCGTATACTTTTGCGCCATTGGAGGTGATGGCATAGCGCAGGCCAGGGATGGCGAGCATCTCGCGGGGCAGGGCGTCCAGCTGGCGGCCGGTGGCCGGCAGCACCTGGATGCCCGCTGCAAGCGCCCGGCCAATGGCCGCGAGCACGCGGTCCTCCAGCCGGCGGTCTGAGGTGAGGATAGTGCCGTCGATATCGAGGGCGATAAGACGGGGGAAAGCATTTTGTGCAGATGGCATGAGGTTGTTCCGTTTCTTTTGGGTGGTGGTGGTGTGGAGCCGTCTTCAAAATGCGGGAACGGGCCGGTGGCTGCGTTTTGGGGCCTTGAAATCGGTCGCGAAACGCTGCGGCGGGAGCGGTTGTTTATATCATATCATAAAACTGGGAAAAAGTGACGGGCTTACAAAAGGGTGTCGTCGTATGCGGCGCGTGCACCGCCGATGAAGCGCGGCCGGGTGCGCGCGGCCGTTACCGGTGCGCGGCCGATCTGCCCGGCCGAAAGGCGCACCGGCACGGCCACAAGGCTGCGGTGTAGGTGCATGCCGATGAGTGTGGAGCCGATGTCTATGCCGGCCACGGCCTGTACGCCCTCGGCCAGCACCGGGGCGCGCAGGGCATGCCAGGCGGCGGTGGCGAAGGAACCGCCCGCCTCGGGACGGGGAAGGGCGTTCACCCGCACAAGGCCGTGGGCGTGCAGGGCTTCGGCCTCCACCACCAGCGCGCGGTTGAGGTGTTCGCAGCACTGGGCGGCCAGGAACAGCCCCCGCGCCTGCAAAAGTGGCAGCATACCGCGTACCAACGCCTCCCCAATGTCCGGCGCGGGGGCGGTGCCGATCCTTGCGCCGGACACCTCGCTGCTGGAACAGCCCACCACCACGATCTGCCCGGCGTCGGGTTTTGCACAGGCAAGCAATTCCTCCATGGCTTGGGCGGCCAGTTGTTCGTATTGCAGCAGTTCGGGCGTGTGGCTCATGCCGCAGCCTCCCTTCGGGTTGGTTTTTGATACCGGTTGTGCTATGCTTGGGAAAAGTTTCGCCCACACAAGGAGGGCTGTGCATGCGGTTTGTGAGTTGGAACGTGAACGGGTTCAGGGCCGTTCTGGGCAAAGGGTTCGCGCAGGCGTTCGAGAGCCTGGACGCTGATTTTTTTTGCCTGCAAGAGACAAAGATGCAGCCGGGGCAGGCGGTGTTCGAGCCGGCGGGCTACTATCAATACTGGAACAGCGCGCAACGAAAGGGCTATTCGGGCACGGCGGTGTTTGCAAAAAAGGAGCCCCTGCGAGTGACTTTCGGCATCCCGGACATCGACGAACACGGCGACGAGGGTCGGGCCATCACACTGGAGTATGACGATTTTTACCTTGTGAACGTGTATACGCCCAATGCCCAGCCGGAGCTTGCCCGCCTTGCCTACCGCATGCGCTGGGAGGACGACCTGCGCGCCTACCTGCTGGCGCTGGACGCCCAAAAGCCTGTGGTGTACTGCGGGGACCTGAACGTGGCCCACGAGGAGATCGACCTGAAAAACCCCGGCCCCAACCGGGGCAACCCCGGTTTTTCGGACGAAGAGCGCGCCAAGATGACGCAGCTCTTGGGAAGCGGCTTTGCGGACACCTTCCGCGCGCTGTATCCGGAAAGGGCCGGCGCCTACTCCTGGTGGAGCTACCGCTTCAATGCCCGGGCCAACAACGCCGGCTGGCGCATCGACTATTTCATCGTGTCCGGCCGGCTGGTGCCCAAGGTGCGGGACAGTCTCATCTGGCCCGAGGTGACCGGAAGCGACCACTGCCCTGTGGGGCTGGACATCGAGTTGTAGGGCTGCGTCTTGTGGTTTGCTCAAATTGCCGCCCGCTGCCCTCTACCGGCCCATGGACAGCCACACCTCGCACAGGTAGGCGGGCAGGTCGGCCGGTGAAGCGCCGGTGAAGCTGCGTTTGCGGGCGGCCAGCCTCCCCGCTTCGGCATGCAGCCACACACCCACTGCCGCGGCGTCCGCCGCTTCAATGCCCTGGGCCATCAGCGAGGCGATGATACCGGCCAGCACGTCCCCGGTGCCGCCACGCGCAAGTGCGGGGTTGGGGCGGTCCAGCAGGTATGTTTTGCCCGCGGGTGTGGCCACCACCGTGCGGTAGCTTTTCAGTACCACTATGCAGCCGCTCTGGGTGGCGAAGGCGGCTGCGGTGTCCTCCTGGGCGTCGGCCACCGCCTGGGCGCTTTGGCCGCACAGGCGGGCCATCTCGCCGATGTGCGGCGTGAGCACCACCGGCTCTTTCGCGTTTTGCAGCAGGGCCAGGCCCTCCTCGCGGGCGCGGGGCACCTCGCCGCTGTTCAGCGCGCCGGCCAACACGTTCAGTGCGTCGGCGTCCAGCACAAGCGGGCAGGCCGCACCGGTGAGCAGCGTGCCGATGAGACCGGCGGTGTCCGCCGTGTTGCCCAGGCCGCAGCCTGTCAGGATGGCCGTGTGTTTCTCTGCCAGTACAGCCGCGCCGCCCTGTGGTGCGATGCCGCCGACGGCGTTTTCCTCCAGCGGCAGCAGGATGCAGGCGGGCAGCTGCGCCGCGGCCGCCGCGCACACCTGCTCGGTGGAACACAGCCTCACCAGCCCAGCGCCAGCGCGCAGGGCGGCCGAAGCGGCCAGTACTGCCGCCCCGCGGTAGCGCGTGCTGCCGGCCAGGATGGCCAGCGTGCCGAACGAGCCCTTGTGTGTGTCGCGGCTGCGCTCGGGCAGGTGCCGGCGCGCCCACTCCCGGTCGATGACTGTGGGCTGTGCGGTTTTTTCCATACAGTTGTTCCCCTCCCGCCTTTGGCGCCGCCAAAGGTTTGGATGCTGAACGCCAAGATGCTACCTCTAATTTAGTATATCATATGTTGCAACCCTTTTTGCACAACAAAAAAGGGCTCCGGGGAGAGGAGCCCTTTTTTGCCGTACAAGAAGCCACAGGAAAAAGGAAAGTGATGATAGGAAATCTCAGGCGATCATGGAGCCCTCTTCGTCTTCATGACGGGCCTCCCGTGCGTTCAGCAGCGCGAAGACGGACGCGGGATCTTCCACGCTGAAAAATATCAGCGGCAGTTCGTCGTCCGGCATGTCGCTTACAAAGGCCATGTCGCGGGCTTTTCCGGGTGCATTCTTCGTCTTCGCGCCCACATAGATGTTGCCGCAGCCGGTGGAAAGTGTGTCGTAGGAAGAATCGGTCACGGTGTCCAGCTCGCGCACGCGGGTGATGATAGGGATTGTTTTGTATAGGATGAGCGCCCGTTTGTTGGTGATGGCGTAGAGGCATTTGCTCTGGGCGCGCCGGTTGCTGATCAGGGGCGACACGGCGACCCACGCGGCCACCAGCACAAGGATGACGGTGAGCGTGACGGGAAGGGATATCTCGAAGCCATGGGCGAGGGCAAACGTCCAGTACCAGACGGTGAACACGAGCAGAAGTGCGCTGATGACCCAGCGCAGGATGACGAAGTTGCTCATGGGCTTCTCCATCAACTTGATGTTGGTGGGGCGGCCGGTCCATTTTACGGTTTCGTCGGGCAGCAGGTTTTCGTTGAGGTATTGCTCCATGGGCGAATCTTTCTGTTCCATTTCGATACTCCTTTCAGGGTATGGGAAAGAATGGGCTGGGCAGCTGCGCAGCCTTGGAGGGGACGGTTATCTATCTGTAACCGCCGGGTGCGCGGCGGTCGCATTCGGTGTGAGGGTTACATCTCGAACAGGTCGGCGGCCTTGGTGAAGCGGGCGGCGCTGTCGTGATCGCCCGCCTGTTCGTAGGCGGCGGCCATGGCGCGGTAGACGGCGGGATCCTGGGGGTCGGCGCCCAGGGCGGCGCCCAACAGGTTGAGCGCCCGCAGCGGATTGCCGGCGGCCATCGCCTCCCGGGCGGCGGCCAGTGGGTCGCTTTCGGCAAGGGTGCCCGTCTCGTCCAGCTCGCGCAGAACGCCCTGTAGCCGCTCGGCCGTGAACGGCTTTTGCAGGTAGGACACCACCCCCAGCCGCGTGCATTCCACGGCGTTTTTGATGGTGGGATAGGCAGTGATGATGATGACCGGGGTTTGCACGCCGGCGGCGCGCATGCGGCGCAGTACCTCGGTGCCGCTCATCTCGGGCAGTTTTATGTCCAGGAAGGCGAGGTCGTAGTTTTGGGCGCAGGCCAGATCCAGCCCTTCGCGGCCGGTGGCCGCCGCGGCCACCTCGAAGCCTTCCAGCTCCAGCGTTTTTGTGAGCAGCAGGCGGATGTTCTTCGTGTCGTCGATGATGAGTACCCGGTGTTTCACGAGGCGGCACCCCCTTCCGGCAGGGCTTCCAGCGTGAAGATGAAGCGGCTGCCCGTTTGCAGCGCCGTGTCGCACCAGATGCGGCCGCCGTGCGCTTCTATGATCTCCCGGGCGGCGGCCAGGCCCAGCCCGCTGCCCCGCACCTCGATGTCGTAGCCTTTGATCTGCACGTATTTTTCAAAGATCTTTTCCGCGTATTCTGGCGGCACGCCCATGCCGGTGTCAGTCACGGAGATGTGCACATGCCCCTCTTCGCTCCACGCGTCCACGCGCACCCGGCCGCCTTCGCCGGTGTATTTCAGCGCGTTGGACAGCAGGTTGTTCAGCACCCAGGTCACCTTGGAGAAATCGGCCGACACGCGTGGCAGGCCGGCGGTGTCGCCCGCCGAAAGCGCCACACGGCTGCGTTCGGCCAAGGTCCTGAACTGGCCGAGGGAGGAGGAGATGATGTCGGACAGGTTGCAGGGTGCGGCGTGGTAGATCGTTTGGGAAGATTCGATGCGGGAGAGTTCCAGGATCTCGCCCACCAGTGTTTCTAGGCGGCGGCTGTCTTCGCGGATGGTTTCCACCACTTCCTGCTGGTCATCGTTCAGTGGGCCTATGGCGGGGTTTGCGATCAGGTCGGCCCCCATCACGATGGAGGTGAGCGGCGTCTTGAACTCGTGGGAGATGGTGGCGATGAAGTCTCCGCGGCTCTTTTCCAGGCGCTTCATCTCGGTGATGTCGTGCATGACGAAAATGTGGCCGGCGGCATCTCCCTCGGGCGTGGGGATGGGTGTGGCGGTGAGCTGGTAGAAGAGGTCTTCGCCCTCTTCGCGCACGGCCAGCGTGTGGCCCTGTGGATCGAACGATCTGCCTGCCTGCAGCGCCTGCATGGCGCCGTCGAACCCGCAGCCGGGTGCCAGTGTTTGCAGTGGGTGGCCGAGACTTTCCGTCTCTTTTAGGCCGTACAAGCGCTCGAACGCGGTGTTCATCATCACCACCCGGGCGTTCTCGTCCAGCACCACCACCGGTTCGTGGATGCTTTTTACGAGCGAGTCGCTCTTGCTGCGTTCGCTCATCAGAGAACCCAGCGTGCTGCGCTCGAATTCGGCCAGGCGCCGCACCATGTTGTTGAACTCGCCCGCCAGCATGCCGAACTCGTCCCTGGTGGTCACCTCGATGGTATGGTTCAGGTTGCCTTCGCGCACCAGCTTGACCGTTTCGGTGATGCGGTGCAGCGGGGCAAGCACGCTCTTGGTGTATAGTGTGGCCAGCAACAGCCCGCCGCCGGCCGCCAAGAGGGACGCCACGGCCATGATCCAGATGGAGCGCCGGGCGCTCGCGGCGGCTTCGTCCCGCCGGGCAAACAGCGCCACCTCGTTCGAATCGTACAGCCTGTCCATGGCAGTTTCCACCTGCTGCTGGGCGCTTTGCAGCTCGCCTTCGTACAGGCCCAGCGCCTTTTTTTGGCCGGCGCTGGTGGAGGTGTCACAATCCAGCAATGCTTCGAACGCAAGCAGGTATTCTTGGTAGGCGGCGCTGATCTCCTTCGCGTAATCGATCTCTGCCGGGATGATGAGGGTGGATTGCTCGTTCTCGAGGTTGTGCTGGAAGACGGCGGCGTTCTCGTCAAAATGGACGGCGGCGCGTATGGGCTCGTCGTTGTATACATAGGCGAGGGCGTCGCGGTCTTGCAGGCGCAGGGCGTCCTGCATGTGGGAAAGGCGCACGATGCTGTCGTAGTTGGTCTTGATAAGGCCGCTGATGGTGTTGCTCATGTCGGACAGTGCAAATACCGATAACACGCCTAAAATGACGATGAGGACAACCAAGACGACATAGAGGAGCGATATCTTGCTGCGAACGGTTTTGAACATGGCGTGTGTTCCTTTCCGCTGTGGTTTTAGTATAACAGGCGGTTGCGACGGGCTTCAAATGACGGGATTCAGAGCATGGGCGATTTGCGGGCCGCAAAAGGGAGCTCGCGGGGGGTGGCGCAGCGCATCGGTTCCTGAACGACCGGATTTTGCCCGATTTTGCCGGAAACTCAGGCCCGTTGGTTAGATTGTACACCACGCGCACTGTTGATGCAAAAAGAGGGTCAAAAAATGAGTGGCGGCGAGAGAATAAAAAGCAGGCTCCCGAAACGGATGTCTCGGGAGCCTGCCGTGCGTGCGGGAATTGTTTTGGGCTTTGTATTCTTTTTTTACTGTGCCGCCTGTGCCGTAAGCTGATTGTACAGCCCGCGGGGGACATAATGGGTGTGCAGCAGCTCGTGTGCCAGCTCGCCGCCCACCTCGCCAAGGTATTCCTCGTACAGCGCGGTGATGGCGGGGTTCTCGTGGCTTTTGCGCAGCGGTTTGCCCTCGTCTTCGCCGTACAGGGCGGCGGCGCGCTTTTCACGGTAGTTCTCTTCACGCTGGCTGCGGGGTTGGCCGCCGCCGTTGATACAGCCGCCGGGGCAGCCCATCACCTCAATGAAGTGGTAGGGGCTGTTGCCGCTTGCAATAGCATCCAGCAGGATGTCTGCCCCGGCAAGGCCGCTGGTGACGGCGATCTTGACCGTGACGCCCTCGAAGGCTGCGTAGTCGGGCAGGGCGCTTTCGATGGTCACCTCCGCCGTCTTCACCTGCTCCATGCCCATCAGCGGGGTCACATGCAGTTTGTCGAAGGGCAGTTCGCGCCCGGTGACCAGCTCGTACACGGTGCGCAGGGCGGCCTCTGTGACGCCGCCGGTGACGCCGAAGATGTCCGCCGCGCCGGAGGAGAGGCCGAGGGGGGTGTCGAAATCGCCCTCGGGCAGGGCGTCAAAGTCGATACCTGCCTGGCGGATCATGCGGGCCAGCTCCCGCGTGGTGAGTACGGCGTCCACGTCGGGCAGGCCGTCCTTACCCATCTCCGGGCGCCGAATCTCATACTTCTTGGCCGTGCAGGGCATGACGGACACGACATACAGGTCCTTCGGGTCGGCGCCGATCTTTTCGGCGTAGAAACTCTTGGCAAGCGCGCCCAGCATGGTGTGCGGGCTCTTGCAGGTGGAGAGGTGGTCCAGTTCCTCCGGGTAGGCGTGCTCGATGTGCTTGATCCAGCCGGGAGAGCAGCTGGTGATCATGGGCAGCACGGCGGAGTCCGACGTTTGGTGTGAATCGTTACCTTTGCTCACGTCGCTCTCAAACCGCTGCGCAGCATCGGTTTGCCGGGCATGCGGGGCAGGGTGACCGCCTGTTACGGCTGCGGTGAGGCGTCCGAGCAGCTCGGTTCCCTCCTCGATGATGGTGAGGTCGGCGGCGAAGTTTGTGTCGAACACGTCGTCGAAGCCCAGCTCCCGCAGGGCGCTGGCCATCCGGCCGGTTACCGCCGTGCCCACCGGGTAGCCGAACTCTTCGCCCAGCGCGGCGCGCACGGCCGGCGCCACCTGCACCACCACGCGCTTGGCGGGGTCGCCCAGGGCTTTCCACACGGCGGCCAACGCGTCGGTTTCCGAAAGCGCGCCGGTGGGGCATACGGCCACGCACTGGCCGCACATGGCGCAGGCCGTGCTGTCCAGCGGCAGGCCCATAGAGGGGCTTACCAGCGTGTTGAACCCGCGGTTTTGCAGGCCGATGGCGCCCACCTGCTGTATCTCGCCGCACACGGTGACGCACCGGCGGCAGAGGATGCACTTGGATGGGTCGCGGGTGACCGAGGGGGAGACGTCTATGCCCGAGGCGCTCTGCTCACCCTCGAAGCGGCTCTCATCCACGCCCAGCAACTCGCCCAGCTCCTGCAGCTCGCACTTTTTGCTGCGGCTGCAGTTCAGGCAGTCTTTTGGGTGGTCGCTCAGCATCAGCTCGTACAGCGTGCGCCGCGCGCTGCGCACGCGGGGGGTGCTTGTTTGCACCACCATGCCCTCGCGCACCTTGGTGATGCAGGAGGCCTGCAGGTTGCGGCTGCCGGCCACCTCCACCACGCAGATGCGGCAGACGCCGCAAGCGTTCACATCCTTCAGGTGGCAGAGGCTGGGGATCTTGATATTCAGGGCCTGGGCGGCCTGCAGGATGGTGGTGTCCTCGGGCACGCGGGCTTCCTTGCCGTTTATCGTAAGGTTGACCATGTTGTCGTCCTCTCTTCTCTTCAGTCGTGCAGGATTCGCAGGTGTTTGTTCGCCTGATGGCCGGCGCTGCCCGGCAGATTTACTTGCGGTCACAGTGCAGACAGCGCAAGCTTTCGGCCATCGCGTCCAGCTTGTGGAAGCCGAGGGCCACCTCGGCAAAGCTGTCGATGCGGCTGGAAATGTCCAGCATGCGGGTGGGGAAGCGGTCGTGCGGCTCGGTCACCTCGTAGTCCTCGATGACGGGGATGGCGAGATCCTCGCCCTTGTTCAGCACACCGCTGCCGCCGAGGTAGCGGTCGATGGCGGAGGCGGCGCGCTTGCCGTCGGCGATGGCGCGGATGACCACGTTGGCTCCCCAGGGGGAGGCGTCGCCCCCGGCAAAGATGCCCTCGTGCGAGGTGGCGCCGGTGAACTTGTTGATGTCCAGCGAGCCGGAAGCGGTCACCTTCACCTCGGTGGTGGCATACAGCTGGGTGTCCACGTCCTGGTTGATGGCGACGACGATGCCGTCGCAGTCGATGGTGAACTCGTCGCCTGCCACGGTCTGGCTGCGGCGGCGGCCATCGGGGCCGTAGTCTGCCAGGGCGCGGCGAGTGAAGCGGATGCCGGCCACCCGGCCATCTTTCTGCACCACTTCCAGCGGTGACGCCAGCGTGACGATGCGCACGCCCTCCTCCTTGGCTTCGAGAATCTCCTCTTTGGAGGCAGGCATCTGGCCCTCGGTGCGGCGATAAACGACGGTGACCTCCTCGGCCCCCAGGCGCACGGCCACGCGGGCACAGTCCATGGCGGTGCTGCCCCCGCCCACCACGACAAGGCGGCCGGGCACCGAGCGGTCGCCCGACAGGCCGATGCGCCGCAGGAAGGCGAGACCGCTCTCCATGCCCTCGGCCTCCTCGCCGGGGATCTCCAGCAGACGGGACTTCTGCGTGCCCACGGCGATGTATACGGCGTCGTGGTCCGCCTGCAGCTGGGCGAATTCGATGTCCCGCCCGATGCGCGTGTTCAGGTGGATGCGCACGCCGGCGTCCTCGATGACAGCGACCTCCTTGGCCAGCACGTCCTTGGGCAGGCGGAACTCCGGGATGCCCCAGTAGAGCACGCCGCCGGCCACGCTCTCGGCCTCATACACGTCCACCTCGTGGCCCAGGTGAGCCAGGTAGTATGCGCAGGTGAGACCGGACGGCCCCGAACCGATGATGGCCACCCGCTGGCCGGTGTGCGACAGGCTGGCGATATCGGGCACAAAGTATTCGTCGCGCATGGCATAGTCGCCCACGAAACGCTTGATCTCACAGATGGAGAGGGGCTGGTCCACCTGGCTGCGGCGGCAGTGGCTCTCGCAGGGATGGGTGCATACCCGGCCGCACACGGCCGGGAAGGGGTTCTCTCTCCGGATGAGACGGTAGGCGTCGCCGAACTGGCCGGCGGACACGAGCGAGAGGTACCCCGGCACGAACACGCCCGCCGGGCAGGCGTTCTGGCAGGGGCTGGTCTGCAGTTCGGCGCACACGCCGGCCATACAGTGCTTTTCGTAGATGTGCGATTCGTACTCGTCGCGGAAGTAACGGATGGTAGAGAGCACGGGATTGGAGGCCGTCTGCCCCAGACCGCACATGGCGGCGTCCTTTAAGGTTTCGGCCAGCTGTTCCAGCAGCTCGATATCGCCGTCCTTGCCCCTGCCCTCGGTGATGCGCTCCAGAATCTCCAGCATGCGCTTGGTGCCCACCCGGCAGGGCAGGCATTTGCCGCAGGATTCGTCGCGGATGAAGTCAAGGAAATAGCGGGCGGTGTCCACCATGCAGGTGTCCTCGCCCATCACGACCAGCCCGCCCGAGCCCATGATGGCGCCCAGTTCGGCGAGGGATTCGTAGTCCACCTTTACGTTCATATGGGCCTTTGTAAGGCAGCCGCCCGACGGGCCGCCCGACTGGATGGCCTTGAACGCCTTGCCGCCGCGCACGCCGCCGCCGATCTTGAAGACGATGTCGCCCAAAGCGATGCCCATGGGCACCTCGATGATGCCGGTGTTCTCTATGTCGCCCGCCAGGGCAAACACCTTGGTGCCAGGGCTCTTCTCGGTGCCAAACTGGCGGTACCATTCGCCCCCGTTCAGCACGATGGGCGCTATGTTGGCCAGCGTTTCCACGTTGTTGATGATGGTGGGGCGGCCGTACAGGCCGCTCTCGAAGGGGAAGGGCGGCTTCTGGCGGGGCTCGCCCCGCTCACCCTCGATGGAGGCCAAGAGACTTGTCTCCTCGCCGCACACGAAAGCGCCGGCGCCCATGCGGATCTCAAGGTCAAAGGAAAACCCACTGCCCAGAACGTTCTTGCCCAAAAGCCCCGCTTCTTTCGCCTGCACGATGGCGATGGCCAGCCGCTCGATGGCCAGCGGGTACTCCGCCCGCACATACACGTAGCCCTTGGAAGCGCCGATGGCGTAGCCGCCCAGCATCATCCCCTCGATGATGCCGTGGGGGTCGCCTTCGAGGATGGAGCGGTCCATGAACGCGCCGGGGTCGCCTTCATCGGCGTTGCACACCATGTACTTCTGTCCGTCGGGTGACGAGGCCTTCATGCCCGCCTCCCACTTGACGCCGGTGGGGAAGCCCGCGCCGCCGCGGCCGCGCAGGCCAGAGGCCTTCACCGTCTCCACCACGTCGGCCGGCTGGCCTGCGAGGGCTTTCGCCAGCGCGAAATAGCCGTCGCGCGCGATGTACCCGGCCAGCGAGCCGTAGTCCATCTGGCCGCAGTTGCGCAGGGCGATGCGCACCTGCTCTTTAAAGAAAGGGATGTCCTCCATCCTGGGGATGTAAGTCCCTTCCTCCTCGTCGAAGTAGGTGAACTCCTCGACCACCTCGCCGCCGACGAGATGCCGCTCGGCGATCTCCTCCACCCTGGCGGCGTCCAGCAGCGTGTAGAACACGCCCTCGGGTTGGATGAGGATGGCGGGGCCCAGCGCGCAGGTGCCCATGCACCCGGTGACAGAGAGGGAGACGTCATCGAGGCCGTGCTGTTTGATGGCGGCCTCCAGCGCGTTCTTTACCTCCGCGCAATGCGAGGAGACGCAGCCCGCGCCGCCGCATACAAGAATGCGCCGGGAGCAGGCCTCCTGCTCGGCGTTGTAAGTGTCTTTCACACGGATGAGGTCCTCGGCGCTGGTGATGCGGCCCACCTCGGTTTTCAGTTTAACCGGCATGCTTCTCGTCCTCCTTGCGGTAGCGCTCCAGGATGTTCTCCAGCTTGTCCGGGTTCACCTGTTTGTACACTACGTCGTCCACGGCCATGGCGGGCGCCAGGCCGCAGGCGCCGATGCAGCGGGCCACCTCCAGTGTGAAGGCGCGGTCTTCGGTGGTTTCGCCCACCTTCACGCCCAGCACCTCGCCCAACTTGTCCACGATTTTTTTGCCGCCGCGCACATAGCAGGCGGTGCCCAGGCAGACGCGGATGGTGTGCCGCCCCCGGGGTTTTGTTGAAAAGTAGGAATAAAAGCTGACGACGCCCGAAACCTGCGCGACCGGCATGCCCATCGCGTCGGCCACCACCTGCTGCACCGGGAGCGGCAGGTGGCCGTACAGCCCCTGCGCCATGTGCAGCGCCTGGATGAGAGAACCGTCGGCGGCGTAGCCCCTGGCCAGCTCGCCGATCTGGTCCAGCAGGTCTTGGTCGGTGGCTTGTGCGCACTGGGCGCACTGTGTCTTTGTGGATACCATGTATGTCCCTCCCTGCAAACACGGCCGCACGCGGCCGCGGGGCCCGCTTGCGGGCCGATACGCGTCCCACCCTAACATAGATAAAAAACAGTGTCAAGAAATGATATTTTATTATCAAGGGGTGTTAATCCTTTCACGAAGAAAAAAGCGGTACAGCTATCGTTAATCCATATACAGGGGCACTTGCACGCGCTTGCGCACAAAGGGTGCGGCGGGTGGAAAGGGTAAAAAGAGAAAAAGAACTGTGCGCGATGTGAATACGAATCGCGTATGATGGGCAAGAAAAATCCGCCATCCCTGCTGCCAGGGGTGGCGGATGCATCGTTTGTCCTGTTTGTACCCATTCAGTAATGGGTGCGGCCGCCGTCCACGTTGATGTTCTGGCCGGTGAGGAAGGCGGAATCGTCGCTGAGCAGAAAGAGCACGGTACCGGCCACGTCTCCCGGCTGCATGCTGCGCTGGATGGCACGGGCCTCGATATTGGCGTTGAAATTTTCCTCGAAGGCGTCGGTGCCGCTTCCAATTCCCTTGGCGGCCTCGGTGAGCGTGTAGCCGGGGGTGACAGAGTTGACCCGGATGCCGTATTCGCCTGCCGTGCGCGAGATGCTGCGCGTGAACGCCCACACGGCGCCCTTGCTGGCCACATAGTGGGCAAAATAGGGGGTACCCTCCAGGATGGAGGAGGAGGAGATGTTTACGATAGAGCCGAAGCTCCTCTTTTTCATGTGCGGGTAGACGGCCTTGCAGCACAGCCACACACCTTTGGCGTTTGTGGTGAACACCGCGTCCCAGTCGGTCTCCGAGATCTCGTCGAAGGGGGCCATCTTGATGGTGGCGTACATGGCGGCGTTGTTCACAAGGCCGTCGATGCGGCCGTACTTTTCCATCACCTCGGCCACCATCTCGTCCACGCTTTCGGCCTTGGTCACGTCCAGCTGCACGGGCAGGCACTGCCCACCCGCCGCCTCGATCTTCGCCGCCGTGTCTGCGCAATGGATGCGGTCGGCCGCAGCCACAAGGGCGCCCTCGGCGGCGGCGCGCAGCGCAAATTCCTGCCCCAGGCCGCGGGCGGCGCCGGTGACGATGACCACCTTGTCTTTCAGTTTCACATCAATCATCCTTCCTATGTCAACATGTCCGTGCCGGGGGTCTGCGTGGGAGACGTGCAGGCCCCGATGGGCGGGGCTTACACTGATGGTATACGGTACAAGAAATGGTGTCAACAGGTTTTTGGGCTGCTATACGTCGCCGCGGGCGCACATCGTGATGAGCAGGTCGTCGGCCCGCAGCGTCTGGGTGGCCAAAACCGGGATGATGGGCCGCCCGTCGCGGATGATGGCCAGCAGCGTCATGCCCGATTCCTTGCGGATGTTTGCGGTTCCCACCGTTTTGCCCACCCATTCGTCCAGGGGGCGCATCTCTGTGACGGTGTAATACTCCGATTTTTCCAGCACGTCCAGGATGTTGGGGCGCATCAGCCGCCGGGCGATGCGGGTTCCCATCTCGTGCTCCGGCTGCACCACAAGGTCCGCCCCCAGGCTCTCGAAGATGCGCGCCTGCCGCTGCCCGATGGCCTTGGCCACGATGTACCTGGCTCCCAGTTCCTTCGCCCGCATGATGGCCAGCACGGCGGCCTCAAAATCCTCCCCGATGGCCACCACCACCACATCGAAATTGCCCAGGCCCAGCCGCTCCATCGACGCGTCGTCCGCGGCGTCGGCCTGCACGGCGTGGGTGGCGTATTCGGCGGCCAGGTGCACCATCTCCGGGTCCTTGTCGCAGGCCAGCACGTTCACGTCGTACTCGGCCAGCGCCTGTACGATGCTCATGCCGAAACGCCCCAGCCCGATGACCGCGTACTGCTGGTCCTTGCCTTTGTTTTTCATGCTCGTTGTTCGCATCCTTTCCCGATTGATATGCCGGATCGTGAAATGTATCGTATAAAAAGTGTTTAGCCGATGATGACCCGCTCGGCCGGGTAGGCGTACTGGCCGCCCATGCGGCTGTAACGCATGCTGAGCGCCACGGCCACAGTGACGGGTGACAGCCGCCCGATGAACATGCAGGCGGACAGCACCCCCTTGCCCGCCGAGGACAGGTAGGGCGTGATGCCGGTGCTGAGGCCGACGGTGCCAGTGGCCGACGCACTCTCGAAGAACAGGTCGATGATGGTGTGGGGGAAGGGGCTGCCGGCCTCGGTAAAATGGAGCAGCAGGGTGGAGAGGAAGGTGGTGGCCAGCAGCAGGCTCACCACGGTGAGCGACTTTTGCAGCATTTCCAGCGGCAGGGTGCGCCCTGCCGCCTCGATGCTGTTCCGCCCGCGCAGGGCGGACAGCATCGAGGCGAGGATGACCCCCAGCGTGACTGTTTTGAAGCCGCCGGCCGTGCCCGCGGGCGAACCGCCCACCAGCATGAAAAGGCAGGAGACGGCCTTGGAGGTATCTGTTAGCTCACCCTGGCCGATGGCGTCGAAGCCGCAGGTGCGCAGCGTGACCGACTGGAACAGCGCGGCGAGCGCCTTCTGCCCCGGCGGCATGCCGCCCATCGTGCCGGGGTTGTCCCACTCCAGCAACAGGAACAGCCCCACCCCCGCCGCGATGAGCGCCCCGGTGATGGAAAGCGCCAGCTTTGTGTGTAGCGAGAGGTGGCGCAGCTGTGTGCGCAAACGCCAGTGTTTTTTGATGGGATCCTCCCTTTTGGGGCGGGAGAGCAGCTCCGCCCACACGATGAACCCGAGCCCCCCCGCGACGATGAGCACCATGATGGTGATGAGGATGAAGGGGTTTGCCGCGTAAGGCATCAGGCTGTAGGGGCCCAGCACATCGAACCCGGCGTTGCAGAAGGCGGAGATGGCGTGGAAGATGCCCTTGCCCAGCGCCTGCCCAAAGCCCAGCGGAACGCCGCCGGGCGGCCAGGTGTAAAAGCCGATGGTGAGCAGCGCCGCGCCGGCGCCCTCGAAAACGGCGGTGGTGAGGATGACCATGCGCACCAGCCGCACCATGCCGCCCACGCTCTCCTGATTGAAAGACGCCTGGATGACCCGGCGGCTGCGCAGCGAGATGCGTCGGCGCAGCACCACCATGCTGATGGTGAGCACGGCTACCAGCCCGAGCCCGCCCAGCTGGATGAGCGCGAGGATGACCGCCTTGCCAAAGACCGTCCAGTGCTCCAGCGTGTTCACCACCACAAGGCCGGTAACGCAGTTGGCGCTGGTGGCGGTGAAGAGGGCGTTGAGAAAGCCCACGCTCTGGCCCGAGCGGCTGGCGGCAGGCAGGCAGAGCAGCAGGGCGCCGATGAGGATCATGCCCAAAAAGCTGGCCACCAGCGTTTGGGGCGGTGTGAGACGGGTGAACAGGCGAGGGAGCGCGCGATGCGGGAACGGCTGTGTGGGCACGGCGGAACACCTCTTTTGGTGTGTTGTGTGGAACGGAAAACAAGCGCATGGCTTCGCCCGCGCAAGCCCATCATACAGCGCGCGGGGATGACTTTCAAGCAAAAAAGAATGCATCTTTGGGATGTGGTGGCGCGGGCGTGGCAGAGGAAGGCAGGTTTTGCAAAGAGAGGGACGCCGCCGCCGCGCGCGCAAATCCCGAGGGAACGGCAAAAAGAGAATAGTGAGGTAAGGGCTGCCTGTTATGGTCTTGGCGCAGGCACGGCGGATTTTTTTTTTGACCCATGGGAATGTGTTGAAACACTGTGTATTGTGTGGAAATGTTCTGTGGTGGCTCAAAATTGTCGAATATTGTTAATTTTCTGCGCCATTGAGGCCCGAAGTTTTCTGTTCTGTCAATGGTAACAGCAAAACGATTGTAGTATACTGAACGCGTTCGAACAAACAGTCTGGAGGCAATCACTGCATGTGGAACCCCACAAACCGCGAAGAATTTGACGAGATCGTGTCTGATCTGATGGACGACCCGCTGGTGCTCTCGATGGAAGAGTTGCCCCAACACTCCAAACATTCCAACTGCCTGGACCACAGCATCTATGTGGCTTATATGAGTTTTTTGGTCTGCCGTAAGCTGGGGCTGGACTATGTGGCCGCCACCCGCGCAGCCCTTCTGCACGATTTTTACCTGTGCAAGTGGGAGGAGACGGACCACGGTTTCCGCCGCTTCTGGCGCCACCCCAAGCTGGCGCTGGCCAACGCCGACGAACGGTACGACCTGTCCGGCAAGGAGAAGGACATCATCGTGAAGCACATGTGGCCGCTCACGCCCAAGCCCCCCCGCTACCTGGAGAGTTTTGTTGTGAGCTTTGCCGACAAGGTGTGCGCGGCACTGGAGATGTGCCACCTGTACCGCGCCATGAAGGTGAAGACCCGCCTGCGGCCGGCAGAGTTGCCGGTGGCGGTGTAAGAGGGCACCTGCCGGTTGAAAACACAAAAAAGACGAAACCCCGCCAAAGGCCTGACGGCCCGGCGGGGTTTTTGCGTGTGTGGCAGCGCGTTTGGCTACCCGTCCAGGTACTGCCCGAACCAGGCGGTTATCTCTGCCAGGCGGGCCACCCGGTGGCGCGGCTTGCCGCTGCGGCTCAGCTCATGGTTCTCGCCGCGGAACAGGCACAGCCGGGTGGGCACGCCATGCATCTTGAGCGCCGTGTACAGCTGTATCGATTCCTGCGCTGGGCAGCGGTAGTCCTCCAGGCTGTGCAGCAGCAGCGTGGGTGTGGCCGCGCGGTTGGCATACTTGAGGGGCGAGGCGTCCCACAGGGAAGAGGGGTTCTTCCACGGGTCGGTGCCGGCCTGGTCGGGCTCAAAATAGTAGCCGATGTCGGAGGTGAGGCAGAGACTAGTCCAGCTGGAGAAGCAGCGCTGGGCCACGGCCGCCTTGAAGCGCTGGGTGTGGCCGACCATCCAGCCCACCATGAAGCCGCCATAGGAGCCGCCCGCGATGCCCAGCCGCTCGGGGTCTATCCAGGGGTGGGCGTCCAGCGCCACGTCCACAAAGCGCATCAGGTCGTCGTAATCGATGCTGCCATAGCGGCCGCGCAGGTCGGCGAAATCATTGCCGCGGCCGTCGCTGCCGGTGGGGTTGCAGAACAACACCCCGTACCCCTGCGCCGCCAGGTACTGCATCTCGTGGAAAATAACCGTGCCGTACACGGTCTTGGGCCCGCCGTGTATCATCAGGATGGCCGGGCGTGTTTCGCCCTCCACGAGGTCCGCCGGGCGCATCACCCAGCCGCGGATGCGCACCTGCTCCCGGTTTTCGAAAAACAGGCCCTCAGGCGAGGAGAGACTGTACTCCGCCGCAAGGTCTGTATTCAGTGTGGTCAGGCGTTCCTCCTCGCCCCCGGGCAGAAGGGCGTACAGCTCCGGCCCGCCCAGCCCCCGCAGGGCGGTGAAGTACACGCCGCCGCCCGCCAGGGCCAGTTCGGCCACGGCGCCCGACTGCTGTGTGCAGGAGACGATCTGCCCGCTGTAGGCGTCGATGGTCATCAGGTGGGCGCTCTCGCCCACAGTGGTGACCCAGTGTACCAGCCAGCCGCGCGTCTGCCACACCGTCTGCGCGGGGGCGGTCACGTCGCAGCCCACCGAGTTCCACTCGCCAAACGTGCCACCGTCATTCAGCAGCGTACACACGCCGGTGGTGTAGTCCACCCGGTGAAAAGAACCGTTCTGGTTGATGCCGTGGCGCTGCATGTCGCTGGCCATGACCACCAGCCAGTTGGCGCTGCCGCCCTCGCCCAGGGCGAAGGCGTTGTGCAAAAACCCGTTCCCGGCCGAGAGGTCCCACGCGCCGCCGGTGGCAAGGTCCAGCCGCACCAGCTGATTGCCCACCGGGGCCACGCCGTTTTCGTCCAGCCGGCGCGCCAGAAAAAACGCCTGCTGCCCGTCTGCCGACAGGCGCAGTTGCTCAATGTCGGTGGCGTCGTCGGTGAGCGCGCGGACGGCGTTGTCCATCCACAGATACAGCTTGCGCCGCCGGGCGCTGGCGAAACCGTCGCCGTTGTTCCAGACGGGCAGCTCGGAGACCACCTCGTAGTCGTCGGCGTCCCTCTCCTCGGCGCCGTGGGGCAGGGCGCCTCGTCCCTCGCGCGCAATGAAGAGCAGCCTGTCGCCACCCGCGCATGCCAGTTCCTCGATCTCTTCGTCCAGCTGCAGGTACAACCGTTCTTCGTCGGGCGCGTTGATGGGCAGGCGGTACAGGCGGGTGCCGGTGCACTCTTCGCCTTTTTCGTCTTCCGCCCTGCGGGCGATGAGCAGGGTTTCCGCGTCCAGCCACCAGAAGTTTTGTACCCGGCTGTCCTCTGTGAGCGGCGCTGCGCTGCCGCCCCGCCACAGCCACACGTCACAATCGTAGCGGTTTTCCGCAAGGTTTGCCTGCTTCACAAGGAAGGCAAGGCGGGGCAGGTCGCTGCCCGGGGCGGCGCGCAGGGTACCTGGCATGCGGTACCGCGCAAATTGGTCGATCTCCACCAGTTTCATCTGTAGCCTCCAATCGGTCGGGTATCGGGCGCCTGCCCGGGAGAATTCCACAAAAATTCACGCCAGCGCCACATCCAGCACCATCATCACCACAAAGCCCGCAAGGGCCCCCAGCGTGCCGGTGTGCGAATGTTCGCCCAGGTGGGCTTCGGGGATGAGTTCTTCGATGACGACGTACATCATGGCCCCGGCGGCGAAGGAGAGCGCCCACGGCATGAGCGGCGTGATGCCGCCCGCCACCAGCACGGCCAGCAGGCCGCCCGCCGGTTCCACGATGCCGGACAGCGACCCATATACGAACGAGCGCGTTTTGGTCAGGCCCTGGTCCTTCAGCGGCAGGGCCACGGCCGCGCCTTCGGGGACGTTTTGCAGCCCTATGCCCAGGCAGAGTGTGAGCGCGGCGGCCGCTGTGCCCTCGCCGGTGGCCACCATGGCGCAGGCAAGGCCCACGGCCATGCCCTCGGGGATGTTGTGCAGCGTGACAGCCAGCACCAGCAGCGTGCTGCCACGCATTTTGGTGTGGGGGCCCTCGGCGTCGCGGCTGCCGGGATGCAGGTGGGGGATGACGGCGTCCAGCCCCAAGAGGAACAACACCCCCAGCACGAACCCGCCCGCCGCGGGCAGCCAGACCGGCATGCCCTGACGGCCGGCAAGCTCAATGGCCGGCAGCAGCAGGCTGAACACGCTGGCGGCGATCATCACGCCGGCGGCAAAGCCAAGGAAGACGCGCTGTACGGATTTTTTGGCCCCCCGGGGCAGTAGGAAGACAGTGCCGGCCCCGGCGGCCGTCATCAGGAAGGTGAAGCCGGTGCCCAGGGCAGCCAGTGCCAGGGGCGGCAGCAAGAGGATGGATGGCATGGTGGTATGCTCCCGACAGGGGGCGCGCCCAAAAGCGGCCCCAAAGCACGCGCCCCGGAAGATTCTTTTTGCAGGCAGCGCCCCGGAGTTGCACAGAACGACAGTACTCGGCTTGACTTGCGGGCGGGGCTGCCGTACACTGAAAATGGATGAACTGAAAAACTGCGTTGCAGCCGCATCGAACTTTTCAGGATGTCCCGAAAAATCTATTTTGCAGTATAGGTTTTAGGATAACAGACTTCCGCGGAAGGTGCAAGATGACGAAGCAACTGTTCATCCTGAGGGAGATCAAAGATTTTGCCTCGGGCGCGTTTGAAAACACAGCCGTGGAAAATGGCGGCATCCGGCTGGGGCGCAGGGGCTCGGGCCATCTGCCTGCCGGCAGCTACACGACCCCGCCGCTTACAAGCGAAGTGTTCACAGAGGTGGTGCCCAGCTGGAATGCGGACACCCCCAGGGGTACCACCGTGGAAGTGCAGGCCCGGGTGAGCGCCCGCGGCCAGTGGAGCGAGTGGTTCAGCTTTGGCAGATGGAGCCCGTTCATCCTGCGCGCTTCGCCCGAGATCAGCCGGGACGAGATGGCCCAGTGCGACGCGGAGTTCCTCACTGTCCTGCCCGGCCGGCCGGCGGCGGAAATGGTGCAGTTGCGGGTGCACCTGGCCACCGAGGATCCCGCCGTCTCGCCCACGGTGCGGCTGCTGGCCGTTTCGGTGAACGCGGACGTGGGCCGGGAAAAGGGCGCGGACGAGCCGGAGCGCGTGCTGGAAACGCCCGCCTACTCCTGCCTTGTGCGCGACCCGGCCATAGCCGGCTGGATGGCCGGCGCCACCAGCCTTGCCATGCTGATGAACCGCCACGGCGAGGACCTGCTGCCCGAGGAGGTGGCGCGCGCCGTGTACGACAAAGGCGCGGGCAAATATTCCAACCTGAGCTTTTTGTGCGCCGTGGCTGGCGCGTATGGTTACGAGTGCTATGCAAGCTTTGCCGGGGTGGAAACCCTGTGGCGCGAGGTGTGGTGCGGCAACCCGGTGGGCGCCCTTGTGCGCTACCATGCGCCCGCGCTCTCCCCCGTCGAGGGCGCGGAGGAGGGGGACGCTCCGCGGCGGCCTGCCGACCTGCCGGGCGAAGCGCCGGTGCTGGAGGGCGCCACCGTGGACAGCAGCGGCCACATTGCCGTGGTGCGGGGGCTCGAAAAGCGCGGCAGGGAAACCTGGGTGCTGCTGAACGACCCCCTGGCCCCCGACGACGCCGCCACCCGCCGGGAGATACCGCTGGCTCGTTTTGAAGAGATTTATGCCGGGCTGTGCCTGGTGCTGCACAAGGGACCCAATGGCGCCGGCGCAGCCAAACCCGTCCGCGAGATGGCCCAGCTGGCCCTGGAAGAGGGCGAGATACGCCTGGTGCTGCGCGGGCAGCAGATGGTGCCCGGCCCGTTCACCCGGGAAGACTATACCCGCTCCACCCTGTGCTACACCGTGTCTGGCCCGGTACTGTACGCCAGCGCCGCCCAGCGCAAGTTCTACTACCCCTACCCCGACGAGAACGGGGCGCTGCATTTCGACGCCGGCGGCGCCCACAACCGGCGCCTCGTCTTCTACCGCATCGGCCCACTGGCCGACACGGTGGTGGGCGAGAAGGCCATCCCGCCCGAGGACGAATAAGGGCGGCGATACATCTGTGCCCAATTTGCAGGCAACTGCAATGGCAACACAAAACCCCCAACAGAAAGGATGAAAGAGATGAACCGCACGCCATTCGATGATATCGTGAAAAAGAGGCACGCTGTGCGCCACTATAAGAACCAATGCGTGCCGCGCGAGGAGATCATGCAGGTCCTGGATATCGCCCGGTATGCACCGTCGGCCAAGAACCAGCAAAACTGGCGTTTTACCGTGGTGGAGAATGAAGAGATGCGCCAGAAACTGGCCGAGGCGTGTAACCACTCGGACATGATCGGCAGGGTGCCCACGGTGGTGGTGGCCTGGGCCAATGACGACCAGACGATGATGTGCGGCCAGAGCACAGCGTCGGTGAACGTGTCCATCGCGCTCACCTTCATGATGTTGAAGGCCACCGAGCTGGGCCTGGGCACCTGCTGGTGGGGCGCGTTCGACCCCGAAAAGGTGAAAGAGCTTCTGCGCCTGCCGCCCGAAGCGGTGGTGGTGGCCGTGATGCCCATGGGCTATGAGGACGGCGACTGGGTGGGCACGAGCCGCCTGAAGGTGGACGAGATCGCCGATTTCCGCGAATGAGAGGGGAGAGAGGAACCGCTCCATGATCAGCTTTCGCATCGAGACAAAACGCGAGGAGATGCAGCCCATTACACGCCAGGTGGCCGACGCGGTGGAGAATTCAGGCGTTGCGCAGGGGGTATGCGTGGTGTACTGCCCGCACACCACGGCGGCCGTCACCGTGAACGAGAACGCCGACCCGGACGTGGTGGACGACCTGCTGCTGGCTCTGGCGCACGCTTTTCCCGACAACCCCCGGTTCCGCCATGCGGAGGGCAACTCGGCGGCGCACGCCAAGGCGTCGGCGGTCGGCTGCTCGGTCACGCTGCCGGTGCGCGACGGCAGGCTGGCGCTGGGCCGTTGGCAGGGCGTCTATTTCTGCGAGTTTGACGGCCCTCGCAGCCGCGAATTTTCGGTACAGGTCATGGGCGGCTAGAATAAGAGACGTACAGATGAAAAAAGGGCGGCAGGCGCGCATGAGGCGCCTGCTGCCCGATCGTTTCCAAGCGTTCCCGTTCCCTCACACGACACGGTTGCGACCGCTCATCTTTGCCTCGTACATGCGTTTGTCTGCCAGTGCGACGAGCGCCTGTTGGTTCTGCTCGGCAAGTTCCCCCGTTTCGGCCACGCCGATGCTCACGGTGACGTGCAGGGTGGCGCCCTCGTAATGGAAGGGCGTGTTTTGCACCTCGGTGCGGATCTCCTCGCACAGCTTGCGGCAGATGGCCAGAGGGATGCCGGGGAAGCAGAGCAGAAATTCCTCGCCGCCGTACCGGGCCGCGAAATCCGCCTCTCGGCGGATATGGCCCCGCAGCATGCCGCCAAGCTCGCGCAGGATATGGTCGCCGGCCTGATGGCCGTAAGTGTCATTGATAGCCTTGAAGTGATCGATGTCCAAAAAAGCGACCGCGACCGGCTGACCCAGCAGTTTGCTGCCCAGCAGCACGTTGGGCAGCCGCTCGTCGATGAACCGGCGGTTCATCAGGCCGGTTTGCACGTCGGTGATGGCCAGGCGGTTGAAGCTGTCGATGATGCCCGCCACCTCATGCTCGCGGTTGGGGTCCTTGTGGTCCACGGTCATCGAGGCGGTGATGTCCTTGACGAGCTCGGCCACGAGATGGCGGCCGTCCAGCACGACGGGCGCCGAGATGATAAGCAGCACGGCGCCGCCCGCAAACTCCAGTTTGACCACCTGCTCGTTCGCGTACAGTGCGCGCAGGGAGGTGCAGTTCTTGCACCGCTCGCTGCTGCCCAGCACGTCCACGCAGTTCACGTCTGTCTCCACAGCGCCGTTCCCGCTCCATTCCACCACCTTGCCCGACTGTGCGTCCACCAGACGCACGATATCGAACAGGTTGTCGTATACGCCGTTTGCAGCCAGTTGCTGGTTGATATCCTGCAATGTATTGGGTGTCATCCCGTCGTGTCCTCCCCTGGTGTGCATATCCCTGCGGGAGCAGAAGAAATATGCGCCATGCGGCAATTTGCAACAGTATACACCCAAAAGGCGAAGCACGCAATGCCAATTTTACAGATGAAAAAAGAGCTCGATGCGCGGGCACCAAAAAAGCCGCCAAAATGGCGGCTTTTGGTTGCTCAAAAGCAAATCTAGCCCTGCTGGATCAGACAGGCTGCACGTTGATGGCGCGCAGCTTGTCGGCGTTTTTGGGGTCCTGCTCCACGTCATAGGTGACGTGCTGGCCCTCGGACAGGGTCTTGAAGCCGTCCACCATGATGCTGGAGAAGTGCACAAACACGTCCTCGCCGCCTTCATCGTTGGAGATGAAACCGTAGCCTTTGCTCTCATTGAACCATTTGACAGTACCTTTGTTCATTAAAAAAGATACCTCCTGAAAGTATTAGCATTTCTCATGTCCGTGCACAAAAAAATCCACACGTGTCTCGCAAGCCATGAAACGAACTCATGATTTACATCTACGTGTGAAATCAGGTCGTACATTCAAAACACTAGTTGGATTATACCACCCGCATTGCCGCTTGTAAAGCTTTTTTGTGAGGTTTGGTTATAACAATTATAACCAATCGTTTTTTACACATAAAGAAGTTTGTTTTGCAAAAAAATGTTTGCCTATGAACCGCCGGAAAAGCCGCCCCGCGGGGCTTCGGGCAGGCAAAACGCGCTACGGTCGGTCTCCAGCAGTCCCTCGGCGCGCATCTTGGACAGTTCGGCCGACAGTGCGCTGCGGTCCACGCTCAGGTAATCGGCCAGCTGCTGCCGGTCGAAGGGGATGGCAAAGCGGCGGCTGCCGCTTCGCTGGGCCTGGATGGAGAGGTAGGCCTGCAGCCGCTCGCGGATGGTGCGCTTTTCCAGCAACGACAACCGCTCGTTCAGGTGCATGTTCTTGCGTGCCGTCATGCCCAGCAGGTTGGCGAGCAAGCGGCTGTCGGCGGGCTGGGTGCCGCGCAGCACGGGCATGTAGTCCAAAAACAGCGCCACGCAAGGCGCCGTGGCCTCCACGCTGACCGGCATGGCCGGCGCGCCCGCCAGAACGAAGGTCTCGGCGAACAGGTCGCCCGGGGCCAGGGACGCGAGGATGCTGCGGCGGCCGAGGTAGTCCTCCCGCAGCACCTGGGCGCCGCCCTCCAGCACGACGCCCATCCAGCGCGCCTCGTCGCCCGCCAGCAGCAGGAAAGCGCCTTTTGGAAAACGCTGCGTACGGGCGCCCAGCCGGCGCAGCACGCCGGCACGCTCCGCTTCGGGGATGCCTGCCAACAGCGGCAGCCCGGCCAGCACAGGGGCATAACGTTCCATCGTTTTGGCATCCATGCAAAATTCCTCCGCCGGATTTCGTTTGTTGGAATTCCAACATCATTCGTAGTTTGAGTATAGTACAATCGAGACATGAAAACAAGGGGCGCTTTCCCAGAATGCCCCCACAAAGAGAGGAACCTGATTATGACTGTGCGGAAGATCATCCAGATAGACAAAGAGAAGTGCAATGGCTGCGGCCTGTGTGCCGAAGCCTGCCACGAGGGGGCCATCGGTATTGTGGACGGCAAGGCCCGCCTGCTGCGCGACGACTACTGCGACGGCCTGGGCGACTGCCTGCCCACCTGCCCCACCGGGGCCATCACCTTTGTAGAGCGGGAGGCCCTGCCCTACGACGCGGAAGCCGTAGCTGTGCGCATGGCGGCCCGCAAAGCGGGCGCGGCGCCTGCCGGTGGATGCCCCGGCGCGGCGGCGCGTGCGATGGCCCGCCCCGAGGACGAGGACCATTGCCTAGATTGCGGGACAGCTTCGCACCCCAGCCAGCTGCGCCAGTGGCCGGTGCAGATCAAGCTGGCGCCGCCACGCGCGCCCTTCTACGACGGGGCGAAACTGCTGCTGGCGGCCGATTGCGCCGCCTATGCCTACGCCGGCTTCCACGAAGACTTCATGCGCGGGCAGGTGGTGCTCATCGGCTGCCCCAAGCTGGACGATGTGGACTATGCCGAAAAGCTGGCCGCCATCCTGCGCGACAATGACATTGCCGAGGTGACCGTGGCGCGCATGGAGGTGCCCTGCTGCGGCGGGCTGACGGCGGCCGCGCAGCGCGCCTTACAGGCCAGCGGCAAGGACATCCCGATGCGCATCGCTGTCATTGGCACCGACGGCCGGCTGGTGGTGTGACGAAAACCCGGAACAGAAAGGAGCGTGCGATATGGGAGTGCTGCGCAACATAGAGAACCAGACCGTTCTGGAGTTGGCGGAGTTGGTGCAGACCCAACAGGGCCAAGTGGTAAGCAAGACGCTTGTGCAGAACGAGGGCGTGGGGATCACGCTGTTTGCCTTCGACGTGGGCGAACAGATATCCGCCCATGATTCTAAAGGCGACGCGATGGTACAGCTGCTGGAAGGAGAGGGCGAATTCACGGTGGGGGGCGAGGTGTACCGGCTGCAGGCGGGCCAGGCGCTAGTGATGCCGGCGGGCATCCCGCACGCGGTGTACGCGCCGGCGCCCTTCAAGATGCTGCTCACCGTGGTGTTTCCGCCTGCGGTGTGATAGAATGGACCCAGCCCCGCAGATGAAAAGGGGCGCGCGACTGCCCCGCCGTTTTGTATGGCGCGGCGGCGTCAAAGGGGGCCTGTGCCATGAAAAGCCATCGCAAGGAACTGCATTTCAACCTGCCCGCCCGCCGGGGGCTGGTCAACATCACGCCCGAGGTGCAGCGCGCCGTGGACGAGAGCGGCGTGCGGGAGGGCCTGGTGCTGGTGAATGCCATGAACATCACGGCCAGCGTGTTCATCAACGACGACGAGGGCGGCCTGCATGCGGATTATGAAACCTGGCTGGAAAAGCTGGCGCCTGAAAAACCATACGAGCAATACCGCCACAACGGCTTTGAGGACAACGCCGACGCGCATCTCAAACGCACTATCATGGGCCGAGAGGTAGTGGTGGCCATCACGGCCGGCCGGCTGGATTTTGGCACATGGGAACAGATCTTCTACTTTGAGTTCGACGGCAGGCGCAACAAGCGCGCGCTCATCAAGATCATTGGTGAATAGGGTAGCGGCAGTCTGCCAAGTTAGAACTTCACAACAGCCCCCCGCGGCATACCTGCCGTGGGGGGCCGCTTATCTCTTGGTTTTAGAACAAAAACCGTCACTCGAACCGATGGCGGTATTTCTTCATATCCACCCGGCCGCTGGGCAGGAAGGCGACGCCCTCTTCCTGCAGCAGGGCGGGTTGTTCCACCCAGCCGGGGGCGGTGCGCCCGGTGCTGTTCACCACCCGGTGGCAGGGCAGGCCCTGCGGCGCATAGCGCAGCGCCCGGCCCGCGCGGCGGGCCCAGCGGGGCGCGCCGGCCGCAAAGGCCAGCTGGCCGTAACTGGCCACCCGTCCGGGCGGTATCTGCGCCACCAGCGTGTACACGCGGTGGTCGAAATCGGTCAGGTTCACCATGGGTCAACTCCGGTTTTGGGTCGTGACGGTGCGCGCGGCGGGGCGGAAAAATCGACGTGCCGGGATGGGCCGCCTTACAAAAGCTGACAGTTGGGGCAGGCATAGATGCTGCCGCCCAGGTAGCTGGCTTTCTGGATGACGCCGCCGCACACGGGGCAGGGTTGCTGCCAGGTTTTGGCACACAGCAGTGTGTGATAGCCGCCCGGCGCGCCGTGCAGGCCGCGTTCGGTGTCCCGCCCGCCTTCGGTGGCCATCTGGCACAACGTGTCCTTCACGCTGTGGTAGAGCGCCCGCAGGCGCTCGTCGTCCAGAGAGGAAAGCTTGGCCCGGGGGTGTATGCGCGCGCTCAGCAGGATGTCCTGCAGCACGCCGTTGCCCAGGCCGGGGATGCGTTGTTCGGTGGCCAGCAGCGCTTTGACGGACAGGGAGGGTTTGGTCGCCGCCAGGATGCCCTCGAAATATGCTTCGTCGAAGGCGGACGTGAGGGGGGATGGTTTCTCTGTGGCCGTAAGGTAGTATGGGTTCTGGAAGCTGCCGGCCGGGTAAACCCACGCGCCGCCGTACATGGATACGCTGCCCCACAGGGCGCTGCCGTCCTCCAGTTCGATGTGCAGCTGATGTTTGGCGAGCGGCTTTGCACCCGGCGGGGTGTAGCGAAGGGCAAGGCCCTCGCCCACCAGAAGGGCCATGCCATCGGCGGCTGTTTCCAGATAGATGCCCAGAGGACGCGTCTCGCCCAAAGCGCGGCCGCGCAGCCGTTCGGCATAGCGGCGGCCGCCCTCCTCGGTAAAGAAAAACTTGTGCGGCGAGGTACCCACGCGTACATCACGCACGCGCTTGCCCCGCACGGCCTCGTTCATCTGGGATGCCAGCGCGTGGCTTTCGGGCAGTTCCATCATTGGGCGCCACCTCTTTTCCGGTCCGGGCATCAGGTGCGAAAACAGCGGCCGCGCGGGAGCCGCTGTTTGGCGTTTGAGAATATCTAGCCCCGGGTGAAGCCCCGCAGGGCCAGCCGCTCTTTGGCCAACAGCACGGCGCCGGCAGCGCCGTCGCTGCGCGGGGGCACGCATTTCAGATCCGGGTACAGCGCGCCGATCTTCTTTTTAAACGCGATGCCCACGAAGGCGTCGCCCAGCAGCACGCGTCCGGCGATGGCCAACGTTTCCTTTTGCATCGAGAGCTTTTCCACCACCGGTACAACAAGGTCCACCAGTTGGTCCACCGTTTTGTCCACGATGGCGAGGGCCGTACGGTCCCGTGCCTGGCAGGCCAGTGGCAGCAGAGCGGCCAGGGCGCAGATGTCTTCGTCGGTGAGGGCCTGTGTGCGCAGCAGGCGGGCCAGGTCCTGCGCGCCGGCCAGGCTGAAGGTGCGGTAGATGTGCGCCGTGAGATGGGTGGGGGAACTGCGGCCGTCGCACGCGCGGGCAACCGCTCGTAAAATTTCCCGCCCGATGGCATAGGCGGAGCCGTCGTCGTCGCCCAGCTGGCCAAGGCCGCCGGTGCGGTGTTGTGCGCCGGTGCGCGCCTGCCCGAAACAGGCCGAAGCCCCCGCCGCGATGAGGATGGCACCCGTGCTGCGGCCCAGCGCGCCGGCCATGGCGATCTGTTCGTCGCCCAGCAGCAGCGCGTCGCCGTTGTAGCCGCAGCGGTTCATCACCCCGCGCAGCATCGGTTCAAGCCGGGCGGAGGACTCGCGCGCCTGCAGGCCGGCCACGCCGGCGCACACCTGGCGGCAGCTGGCAACGGGATACCCCGCCAGCTGGGCGGTGACGAACGCCTCGGCCAGGTTGTGGGCGGCCTGGTCCTCGTTGGCGAAGAAAAAGTTGATGGCGCCCACCGTGTAGCTCTGCACCACCACGCCCGAGAGGGTGGCGATGTTGATGGTGGTGGTGCCCTCGGAGCCGGAGAGGCCCATTATGTAGTCCATATTCGCGCACCGGCTCCTTTCCCGTCGGGAGGGGCAGGGAGGATTGCAGCCCGACAACAAGATGTTGTGCTCATAACTAGGTTTATGGTAGTACATTCCACAACATTTTGCAATAGGAAATACAAAAAGAAAGCTCAAAAGATGGTGTGGGCATAAAAAGACACCGTCCCAGGAAAAAGAACGGCGCTTTGTGCTAGGGCAACACCGCACAAAGCTGCACACGTGCTGGCGCGTCATCTTTGGCGCAATCGCACGGCGGCAAAATTGTCGGTAATACATACAGTATTTCCTGCGATTTTGCCTTGGCGCTTGCCCAAACCTGCCGCACCATCACGCGCGCCCATTTGTGCGGTATTGCCCTAGTTCATGCTGGCGCTTTGGGCGAAGAGCGCAGTTACGGCGGCTGCAAGGGGGGCGTGGGCGGGCGCGTCGAGGTGCGGGTCGGCCCGCAGCAGTGCCAGCGCCTCCTCCTGGGCGGCAAGCAATGTGCGGGTGTCGGTGGCGAGGTCTGCAATGCGCAGCGTAGGCAGGCCGTGCTGCCGGCTGCCGAAAAAGTCGCCGGGGCCGCGGGTCTCCAGGTCGTACTTTGCTACCTCGAAACCGTCGCTGTGGCGGCAGAGGAAGCGCAGCCGTTCGCGGGCGGCCTCGCCGGCATGGTCGCTCACAAGGATACAGTGGCTCTCGCCCCCGCCGCGCCCCACCCGCCCCCGCAGCTGGTGCAGCGCAGACAAGCCGTACCGCTCTGCGTCCTCCACCACCATTACGGTGGCGTTCGGCACGTCCAGCCCCACCTCGATGACCGTGGTGGAAACAAGTACGTCCAGCTCCCGCGCCTTGAACGCGCGCATGATCTCTGCTTTTTCGGCGGGCTTCATGCGGCCGTGCACCACAGCGACGCGCGCATGGGGCAGCAGCGGCGCGGCCACCTCCTCGGCGTAGGCTGTGGCGGCGCGCAGATCGCTCTCGCCCTCCTCGATGAGCGGGCAGACGATGTACGCCTGGCGGCCTGCATCGATCTGTTTTTGAATGAACCCGAACATGTCCGCCCGTTTTTGGCCGGTGACGGCGTATGTTTTTACAGGCTGGCGGCCGGGAGGCATCTCGTCCAGCACCGAGATGTCCAGGTCGCCAAACAGCAGCAGCGCCAGCGTGCGCGGGATGGGGGTGGCGCTCATGACCAGCAGGTGCGGCTTTGCGCCCTTGGCGGCCAGCAGGCCCCGCTGGCGCACGCCAAAGCGGTGTTGCTCGTCGGTGATGGCGAGGCCGAGGTTTTTAAACTCCACCGGCTCGCCCAGCACGGCGTGTGTGCCCACCAACAGGTCTACGCCGCCGGCGGCCAGCGCGGCCAGCAGCTCCTTGCGGGCGGCGCCCTTCACGCTGCCGGTGAGCAGCGCCACCCGCAGCCCCAGTGGCTGCAGGAAGGCGTGCAGCGTGTCGGCGTGCTGGGTGGCCAGCAGCTCGGTGGGGGCCATCAGCACGCTCTGGTAGCCGTTTTTGGCCGCAAAATAAACGGCGGCGGCGGCCACCAGCGTCTTGCCGCTGCCCACGTCGCCTTGCAGCAGGCGGTTCATGGGGTGGGGCTGCAGAAGGTCGGCCAGGATCTCCTCTGTGGCGCGGCGCTGGGCGCCGGTGGGGGGAAAGGGCAATGCGTCGAAGAAGGGGGAGACCGGCCGCCCGCGCATGGGCGCGCCGGTCTGGGCCGTCTCCCGTCCGCGCATCATCAGCAGCCCCAGCTGCAGGCAGAACAGCTCCTCAAAGATGAGCCGCCGTCGCGCATTGGTCACATCGTCGGGCGTGGCGGGGCGGTGGATGAGACGCAACGCCTCGGCCCTTGGCGGCAGGCGGTACTTTTGCAGCAGCGCTTTGGGCAGGGGCTCGGGGATCTCTTCTTTGGCGTCCAGCGCGTGGGCCACCGCCGTGCCCACGGCGGCGTTCGAGAGGCCCTCGGTGAGTGGGTAGACAGCTGTGAGCGGGGCGCCCCCGTCGGCGGGCAGGCAGGTGGGGGCGATCATCTCCCGCCGGGTAAAGCCGCCGCCCACCCGGCCGTAGAAGAGGTATTCCCGGCCAAGCTCCAGCTTTTGGGGCGCGTAGGGGTTGTTGAAATAGACGAGTGTGAGCGAAGCGGTGTCGTCCGCGCACTCCACCCTATGCATCGTGCGTCCGCCGGAGATGCGCACAGGCGGGCTTTTGGCCACCACCTCGGCCCGCACGGCCACCGGCGCGTCATAGGGTGCGGTGGCCAGGGGCTGGGGGTTGGAATAGTCGATGTAGCCTCGGGGGTACAGCTGCAAAAGCTGTCCAAGCGACCGGACGCCCAGCCGCGCAAACTGCTCCGCGCGCTTGGGGCCCACGCCCTTCAGGTATTGGATATCGTCGTCCCAGCGCATGGCGTTGCTCCCCTTTTCGCGCCTGGTTTTGTGGCTTTTATCCATCCTAGCATGTTTTGGTGTCCCGGGCAATCAAGCCGGGCGCACCATTTGCCGGGCGTCTCAAAAAATGCTATAGTAAAAATCTGTGGAATTTAAGTTTTGCAGCGTACCGTGCTGCCCGGAAGCTGTTCCGGAATGCCCGCACCCAACCCGCCCGAGAGGAGCCCGCCGTGCCGAACCTTACCGACCGCGCCTACCTGCGCGGCCTTTGCGAAACATATGGCATCCGCCCGTCCAAGGGCTTTGGCCAGAACTTCATCGTGAACCCCGCGCTCTGCCCGCGCATCTGCGATGTGGCCGGCGTGGATGGGCACAGCCGCGTGCTGGAGATTGGCCCCGGAGTGGGCACATTGACGCGCGAACTGTGTGCGCGGGCGCACAAGGTGGTGGCGCTGGAACTGGACAAACGGTTGATCCCCCTGCTGGGCGAGACATTGGCCGGCTGCGGCAACGTGACACTGCGGCAGGGCGACGCACTGAAGGTGGACCTGCGCGCACTGTTGCGTGAGGAGTTCGGTGATGAACCGGCGCAGCTGTGCGCAAACCTGCCGTATAATATCACAAGCCCGCTGCTCATGCGGCTGCTGGAGGAACGCCTGCCGCTCACCCGGCTCACGGTGATGGTGCAGAAGGAGGCAGCCGAGCGCATCACGGCGCCCACCGGTAGCCGGGCCGCCGGCGCTATCAGCTACGCGGTGGCGTATTACGCCGAGCCGAAGATGGAGTTCAGCGTGCCGCCCGGCAGCTTCTCCCCGCCACCCAGCGTCACCAGCACGGTGGTCACGCTGCGGCTGCGCGCGGCGGGCGCGCTCGCCGCCGCGCCCGAGCGGGAGACGCGGCTGTTCCGCCTGGTGCGCGCCGGCTTTGCTCAGCGGCGCAAGACGCTGGCCAACGGCCTGGCCGCCCTGCCAGAGCTTGCCAAAGAAGAGGTGCTGGCGGCTCTTGGGCAGATCGGCATCGACGGGCGCGCGCGGCCGGAACAACTCACCCTGGCTGATTTTATACGCCTGGAGGCGGCCCTGTGGCCGGCGGGAAACCCGTTGCTGTGATCGTCAATCCAGTTCTGCCACAGGTGGAACTGCGGATGTCGCACTCAAATCGTTAGAGGCGGTTTGACGTGTTTGTCGCACTTTTCATTTTCGACACATTTGGGTGATAAAATTAACACATTTAGCGTATACTGGTACTGGCAGCAGGATGTCCACGGGTGGTGGGGAACGCCTGCCTGCCCTTCCCGATGCGCGACGTCTGACGATAAAGGAGACTTCAATGAGCCCACGACGCGATAAAAACACAAACAGGCGCGGCAAGGCGGGGCGTTTTGCCGCCCTGGCCGCCCTTTTCCTCAGCCTTGCGCTGCTGCTCACCTCCTGTGGCGGCATGCTGGGCCAGCTTGTGGGGCCCGATTCTCCCATCATGCCCTGGGGCAGGCAGGATACGGCCACAACGACGACGGTGGCGCCGCCCAAGGAGGACATGCGCACCGTGCCCTACGCCGAGATGAAGTATGAGCGGCCGGACGTGGACGCCCTGCTGGGCCGCCTGGAAGAGATTGCCAAAGAGGTGGCCGACGCCAAAGACTTTGACACGCTGATGGCGCTGGACAACGAAGGGGGAGACCTGACGGAAGATTTTTACACCCAGCGCAACCTGGCCGAGCTGCGCAAATACCAGGACATCTATGACGACTATTACAACGAGGAATACCGCTACTGCGACAAGGCCTCGGTGGATGTGGGCATTGCCGGCAACGAGGTGAACAGGGCCATCCTGCAGGGCCCTTATGCGGACGACTACCGCGAAGAGGTGGGCGACTATGTCTACAAGTCCATCGAGAACGGCCTGCGGTTGAGCGACAAGAAGGTGGAAGCATACCAGAAAGAGCGCAGCGAGCTGAACGCCGACTACAACGACAAGCTGGCCAAGCTCACCGTGAGCTACAACGGCAAGGACTACACGATGGAAGAGATCATGGCGCTGGACGACTGGAACCTGACCTACCAGCTGTATACGGCGTACTATGCCGAAAATGCCCCCTGGTTTGCCGATGTGTACAACCAGATGATCCAGCTGGACAAGAAGACGGCCGAAACGCTTGGCTTCGATTCGGCGGCCGATATGTACTACCTGCAGTTCGACCGGGACTACACCCCCGACCAGGCGCTGCAATACTGCGCGATGGCGAAAGAATGGCTGGCGCCCGTGGTGCCCCAGGTGATGAGTTACTACGGCAGCAGTGTGACGCTGGCGTATGACGCCACCCTTTCGAACATGCCCGCCTTGCTTTCGGGCATCAGCCCGCAGCTGGCCGAGGTATTTAGCAGCATGCAGGATTACGGCCTGTGCGACTTTGCGGCCAATCCCAAGAAGCAGAGCGGCATTGGCTTCACCACCGACCTGTATTCGTACGACGCGTCCTTCTGCTACTCCTATTGGCAGAACGACCTGCGCGGCGCTTCCACTATCATCCACGAGTTTGGCCACTACTACGACAGCTGGCTGCACATGGGCGAGGACGTGGTGCAAAACCTGGACGTGGCCGAAATCTATTCGCAGGGCCTGGAGCTGCTGGCGCTGGGTGGCTACGACAAGCTGGGCGTGTCTGTAGAAGAGGTGACGCTGAATACCCTGCAGGATTTTTTGGAGACGCTTACCTACCAGGCGCTTCTGGAGGAGTTCCAGCTGCGCGCCTACGAGATGGACAGCGTTGATGCGACCTCGCTGGGCCGGTTGTATGCCAGCCTGCTGGTGGAGTATGGTTACGACGCGATGCCCGACACGGATGGCGCTGAACACAGCTGGTTCCAGATCACCCACCTGTTCGACGCGCCGTTCTACACCATCAGCTATGCCACCAGCGCCTGCACCGCCCTGCAGTTCTATGTCATCGGGCAGGACAAGGGCGAAGCGGCCGCGGTGGACGCCTACCTCTCGCTCATACAGTCGGACCAGAACCGGCCCTTCCTGGAGATGCTGGCCGGCGACGGGCTGAAGAGCCCGTTCGACGAGAGCCTGATGGAAGAGTTTGCCGGTATGTATACACAGGTGTTTGGCGTGAGGTATTCCGAAGACGCCGCTGCGCCCGCCCGGGACGATGCGCGGTGGCTTGCCGCCGCCTGAGAGAGGCCTGTAAAGAAAAGAAAACCGTCCTGCCCTTCGGGGCAGGACGGTTCTTGCTTTACACGGGGCTTTCAGGGCGTACCCGCGCCGGTGCCGGCCGGGTCCATGCAACCGGCGGTGAACTCCGGCGAGCAGGCCACGTCGTTCGTGTCGAAGGTGAGAGGGAGCACCGGCTCCTGCGCCTTCCACAGGCCGTGCAGGTTGCAGTGCTCGTACACGGATACGACCTCGTCCGCCTGCAGGTGCAGCGTGGCCTCGGGCGGGTCGCCCGGTTGCAGCGTGCAGTACAGGCCGCCGAAGGTGGTTTGCACAAAAATCCATTCGATGTGGTGCTCGGGCAGCATGGGGTGGGGCGTGCTGCCCACCTGGACGTGTACGCCCTCGGGGCGCAGGTCGGCCACTGGCACGTGTTTCTCGGTCGCGGCGTCTACGGTGTTCGGCTGCAGCAGTTCAAGGCCTTCGCCCTTGTTGCATTCGTGCGTGCCGCCGCCCAGATCGAATAAAACATCGCCGCAGCTTGTGCATTTGTAAAAATCCATCTGTATCATACCCTTTCTGTCGCGTGGTGCTGGAGGCAGGCTCCAGGACGGGTGCACCTTTCGGTATGCCTACAGTATAGCGCGACGGAAGGGGAAAAAAGACCGCTTTTTGTCAGTTCGGAGAAAAAAGATGAGGCTTTGGAGAATCTTTCCCTATGCGTACTGCCGGTGCTTGTACAGCGCGATGGGCCGGGTGAGCACCCGCAGCACCACCACCTGCAGCGGGATGAGGATGCAGCACTGCAGGATGCGCGTGGGTAGCAGCGCCACATAGGGCGTGCCGTACAAAAGTGAGATCCACAGCGTATTGATCAAAAGGCTGATGACCAGCTGGTTGACGGCGACGGCGCCCAGCACCTTGCCCCAGCTTTTGGCGCCGGTGGCTTCGCGGTACAAGAACAGGCCGAACACCACGCCCGTGAGGAAGGCACACGCCGTGAAGCCGGGGAAGTACGGCCCGATGGGGAAGAGGATGGCACCCAAAAAGTCGGCCAGAGCGGCCATGACACCCGCCCACAGCGGGCCCAGCATCATAGCGCACACGGCGATGGGTACGAAGCCGAAGCCGATCTTGACGTACGGAGTGCTGATGGAGCAGAAGCGGGAAAGCACCACCTCGATGGCGATGAGCAGGCCGACGTGCACCAAAGTGCGCACCGAAAAAGGAGCGGACCATTTTTTTAAAGCATTCACAATAAAAACCCCCTGTCGTGGTGTGGTGCCACGACAAGGGGGCGGACCCCTGCTTCGTGGCAGCGGATGCGGAAGGGCACCGCGGGCCTCCCTTGTGGGGAGTCCCTTCGTCCGGCGGCAACCTCCCATCCGCCGGCACTTGACGCGCCTCTTCCTACTCTGTCAACTGGATCTGATGAATCGGAACGTTCTGAAACTGGCATCAGTATAGCACCCGGCGGGCTACTACGCAAGCCCGAATCGGGCGCGTATAGTGCCCGCCATGTAAAACGAGCCGAAGGCGCACACGGCGCCATCTACGCCCGCGCGCTGCAGCGCGGTTTCGATGCCCACCTGCACACTGTGGCAGGCGGTAACGTCGGCCACGCCCTGCGCGCGGAAGAGGGCGGCGAGGTCATCGGCGGGCAGGGCGCGCGGGTTGTCCGGCGCTACGCACACCACCGCCTCGGCCAGCGGCAGCACCGGCGCAAACATGGCTTCAAAATCCTTGTCAGCCATCACGCCCACCAGAAAGACGAACGCGCGGCCGGGGAAGTACTGCCGCAGGTTTTGTGCAAGCACACGCACGCACTGGGCGTTGTGCCCGCCGTCCACAATGAAGGGCGGCTCTGCGCGCATAACCTCGAAGCGCGCCGGCCACCGCACGGCGGCAAGGCCGCTGCGGATCGCTTCATCGGGCAGGGAAAGTCCCCGGCAGGCAAGCACCTCCGCCAGCGTGAGGACCGTGGCCGCGTTGAGCAATTGGTGGCCGCCCAGAAGCGGGATGGAAAGGTTTTTGTGCGGTCCCCAGTCGAACGTCTGCCCGGCGACGCCGTCCGAAACGGGCTGGATGCGGGCGGTGTCCACCTCCGTGGCTTCCGCGCCCTGTTCCGCGCAGATGCGCTGCAGCACAGCCAGAGGCCCCGGTTGTTGGGGCGCCAACACCGCCGGGCACCCGGGCTTGATGATGCCGCCCTTCTCGGCGGCAATGGCTTCCAGCGTGTCGCCCAGCTCGGCCGTGTGGTCGTAGTCGATGGCGGTGACCACAGCGGCCAGCAGGTTGGCGGGCGGGAGCACGTTCGTGGCGTCCAACCGGCCGCCCAGGCCCACCTCCAGTACGACGACATCGCACTTTTGGCGCAAGAAATACTCGAAGGCCAGCACAGTGACCAGCTCAAACTCGGTGGGGTGGTCATCCATGGCGTCGGCGTGCGGGCGGATGGCATCGGTGATGACGGCGAGCTCGCCGTCTGGGATGGGCGCGTCGTCCACCTGGATGCGCTCGTTGAAGCGGGTGATAAAGGGCGAGGTGTACAGGCCGGTGCGGTAGCCGGCGGCCGAAAGCACGCTGGCCGCCATGGCGCACACGCTTCCCTTTCCGTTGGTGCCGGCCACGTGCACGAAGCGCAGCTTCTCGTGCGGGTTGCCCATGGCCTCCAGCAGGTGGAACATGCGCGCAAGGCCCAGGCGGCTCTCCCGCCAGTCCACGTTGGCGATGTACGAGAGCGCGGCGTCCTTATCCATTGGCTTTTTCGGGGCTGGCGGCAGGGCGCTTGCCCAGCAGGCCAAAGTACAGGATGAAGCCCAGCGCCACGCCGCCGATGATGTTGCCCAGCGTGACGGGCAGCAGGTTGCCTGCCAGGAAGTTGCCCCAGGTGAGAGCTGAAAAATCGATGCCGGCCTCCTGCGCAAGAGCGGCGTAATTGGGATTCAGGAGGGCGAACAGCCCGGCCGGAACATAGAACATGTTGGCGATGCTATGCTCGAACCCGCAGATGACGAAGAAGGCCACCGGAATGTAAGCCCCCAGGATGCGGCCGGGGGTGTCCTTGGCGGAAAGGCTGCACAGGACGCCCGCGCACACCAGAAGATTACACAGGATGCCCAGGACGAGCGCGTTCTGGAAGGGCAGGGCGCATTTGGCCGCGGCCACCTTGATGGTGTACACGGCAAGGCCGCCGGCCGAGTAGTTCAGCTGGCCGAAGAAGGCGCACCCGGCCGCCACAAGGCCGGCGCCCACAAAGTTGGACACGAAGACCAGCACCCAGTTGCGCAGCATGCGCAGGACGCTTGTGCGCCGGTGCAGCACGGTGGTGCAGATGAGACAGTTGCCGGTGAACAGCTCCGCCCCCAGCAGGATGACCATGGCGAGGCCGAACGGGAAGAGCAGGCCGCTCACCATGCGGGCCAGGCCCACGTTGTCCATAGCGTGAACGGCGGTATTGGCCGTGGCCGCTCCCAGCGCGATGAACGCCCCGGCCAGGATGCCCAGAATAAAGGTTTTTCCCGCCGAGCGCCCCGCCTTGGTGCAGCCGGCCTCGATGTAGTTTTGCACGACCTCTGTCGGTGTGAACATGTTCATACTGGATCATTCCCCCTCTGGGGGCATCGGCCCCCCAAAACGCAAAAGTTGGAACGAATTATACGCGATTTGAAGCAGTGAATCAAGCCCTTTTTTACAGGCCCCAAAAGTTGCGGAGTGGTCTTGTAAATACCGGGGCCGGCCCGCGGCCGGCCCCGGCAGGTACATATAAACGCTTAGAACAACCCCGAGATAAGGCCGGCCTCGTCCACGTCGATGCGCTCGGCAGCGGGGCTCTTGGGCAGGCCGGGCATGGTCATGATGTCGCCGGTGAGGGCCACGATGAAGCCCGCGCCCGCGCACACCTTCAGGTTGCGCACACTCACTTTAAAGCCTGTGGGCGCGCCGATCTTCTTGGCGTCGTCGGTGAAGCTGAACTGCGTCTTTGCCATACAGACGGGCAGCTTGCCGTAGCCCATCGCCTCGATCTGCTCCAGCTGCTTCACAGCAGGGCCGATGAGCTCCAGACCGTCGGCGCGGTACACCTTGGTTGCGATGGCGGTCAGCTTGTCCATCAGCGGGGCATCCAGCTCGTAGCTGAACTTGAAGTCGTTGGGCTCTTCGCACAGCCGCACGATCTCATTCGCCAGCGCCTCGCCGCCTTCGCCGCCGTTGTCCCACACCTTGCTCTCGATGGCCTTCACACCGTAGGGCGCCAGCTTCTCGTTCAAGAAGGCAAGTTCCTTCTCACTGGGGTCGCGGTTCACGGCCACCACGGCCGGCAGGCCGAACACGTTGCGGATGTTGTCCACATGGCGCAGGAGGTTTTCCGCACCCTTGGCCAGCGCCTCCATGTTTTCCTTGCCAGTGTCCTCCTTGGGCACGCCGCCGTGGTACTTGAGCGTGCGGATGGAGCCCACGATGAGCACGGCCGAGGGCTTGAGCCCCGCCATACGGCACTTGATGTCGATGAATTTTTCGGCGCCCAGGTCTGCCCCGAAGCCGGCCTCGGTGATGGCGTAGTCGCCAAACTTGAGTGCCATGCGGGTGGCCATCAGCGAGTTGCAGCCGTGGGCGATGTTGGCGAACGGGCCGCCGTGGATGAAGGCCGGGTTGTGCTCCAGGCTCTGCACGAGGTTGGGCTTCAGCGCGTCCTTCAGCAGCGCGGCCATGGCGCCGGCGGCGCCCAGCTGGTCGGCCGTCACCGGTTTTTCGTCGCGCGTGTAGCCGATGATGATGCGGCCGAGGCGCTCCTTCAGGTCGGTGATGCTCTTGGACAGGCAGAGCACGGCCATGACCTCGCTTGCCACGGTGATCTCGAAGCCGTCCTCGCGGGGCACGCCGTTCACCCGGCCGCCCAGGCCGTCGGTAATGAAGCGCAGTTGGCGGTCGTTCATGTCCACTGCGCGCTTCCAGGTGATGCGCCGGGTGTCGATGTCCAGCTCGTTGCCCTGGTAGATATGATTGTCCAGCATGGCGGCCAGCAGATTGTTTGCGGCGCCGATGGCGTGGAAGTCGCCTGTAAAGTGCAGGTTGATGTCCTCCATGGGCACCACCTGGGCATAGCCGCCGCCGGCGGCGCCGCCCTTCACGCCGAACACCGGCCCAAGGGAGGGCTCGCGCAGGGCCACCACGCTCTTTTTGCCGATCTTGCGCAGCGCGTCGGAGATGCCCACGGTGTTGGTGGTCTTGCCCTCGCCCATGGGCGTGGGGGTGATGGCCGTGACCAGCACCAGCTTGCCGTCCGGTGTGTCTTTCATACCGTCCAACAGGTTGTAGTCCAGCTTTGCCTTGTAGTTGCCGTACAGTTCCAGGTTTTCCTCCGCCACGCCCAGCTCCGCCGCAATCTGTCGGATGGGCTGCATCGGTGTGGCCTGTGCGATCTCGATATCGCTCTTGAACTCCATACTGTGTGTCCCCCTTGTGTGTTGGTTTTTTGGTAGAGACATCCGGGCCTCAAGGCGTTAGCCATCCCGCCCTGCCAAAGCGCCGCCGCGCACCGGACATCTACCTTCCGCGCCCATCATCGCACACGCAGTGCGATGTTCGCTGTTGGGCTTGCGGCTGACGATATCCTTGTGTGCGTCGTCCCTTTGTTCGGGCGTTCTGCTTCCTGACCTTGAGTTCCTGGATGCTTCCGCCTATGCTTCCTTCGCTTGCTCCCCATCCCCTGGGAAACTGGCGTTTTGGATAAACAAATCGTTGAAGTTCTTGTTCTCCGAAAGGGAAAACTCGCTGGCCATGCCGGTGATGGCCCGGAGTGCAGTGTCGGCGCCGGCGTCGGTGAGCAGGCGGGCGGCCCCACCTAGCGAGGCGTTGCCCAGCGTGACCGTGCGCTGCAGGAAGCTTTGCGGCAGCAGGCCGATGGCCACGGCGCTCTCGGGGCGGATGCGGTAGCCGAAGCCGCCGGCCAGATAAAGCGTGTGCACGTCTTCGTATGCGAGGCCGGCCTCGCCCAGCAGCACGTCGATGCCCGAGCGGATGGCGCTTTTGGCGAACTGCAGCTCCCGCACATCCTTCTGCGAGAAGCGTATCTCGTCGCCGCTTGGGTCTTTTGCCAGCAACACGCCCTCTTTACCGATCTCTTTGGCGTAGCGGCCGGAGGGTTCCAGTGCGCCGGTGTGCAGGCAGGCGGCCACCGCGTCGATGACGCCGGTGCCGCAGATGCCGGCGGGCGGCTCGTCCCCGATCGTCTCCACCTCGAAGCCGCCGCCCGGCCCGGGGCGCACCGCGCAGATGGCCCCCGGTACGCTGCCGGTGCCCTTGCCGATGTTGCCCCCCTCGAAAGCGGGGCCTGCGGCCGTGGAGGTGCACAGGATGCGGCCGCCATGCGCCAGCGCCATCTCGCCGTTGGTGCCGATGTCCACCAGCAGCGCCGATTGGTCGGGCGGCAGGCGATGGATGCCGGTGAGCAGCAGGCCAGCAGTGATGTCGGCGCCCACATAGGTGGAGATGCCGGGCAGGATGACTACCTCGGCATCGCAGCCGGATATCGGTTCAAAAATTTCGCACCATCGGAAGGAAATTTGCTCCAGCGTGACAGGGGTGAACGGGTATGCCCCCAGGTGGCGGCAGGACAGCCCCAGCAGCAGGTGCAGCATGGTGGTGTTGGCGGCGATGGCCACCCGCAGGAGGGAGGCCGGGTCGATGCCCGCCTGTGCGCACAATGTGCGCAGGCCCTCGGCCAGCTGCCCGCGGATGCTGTCCGACAGGGGGCCGAGGTCGCCCTCGTTCGCCCGCACGATGCGGGAGATGACGTCAGCTCCAAAAGCGCGTTGGCGGTTCACGGCCGAATGGCGCGCCGCCACACTGCCGCTGGCAAGCTCCACCAGTTCCATGGCCAGCGTGGTTGTGCCGATATCCACAGCCACGCCGTATAATGGCTGCCGGGCGGCGGACGCCGCCAGCGGCCCCGCCGCGCTGCGGGCCAATTGTATCGTATGCAGTTCGGCGTCCGCCACGGCAGAACAGCTGCGTAAAAAGGGCAGCGTGGGCGAGGTGGCGCCCAGCGTTTTGGCGAGGCTTTGGGGGGTCTTGGGCAAGTTCACTTCGCGCCACTGCAGCGCGGGTGTCAGCTCGCCGCCCGCCTGGTAGCCTTCCTGTGCGTCGAAACGGTCCTCCCCGTCGGCGGGCACCTCCACGCACATGCGGGCTGCCGGGCGGGTGGCGCAGGCCAGGCGGTAGCCCTCGGCCAGTTCTTCGGCTGAAAGGATGCGCGCATCCGTGTCGGTGGGCGCGGGCGCGCCGCTTTGGATGTGCACGCGGCATTTGCCGCAACGTCCCTGCCCGCCGCAGGGGGCGGACAGATACACGCCGGCGCGCCGCAGCGCGTCCAGCAGGGTTTCATCCTGCAAAAAATCGATATCCAGTTCTTTGTTGCCCGACCGTGCGGTCAGGCGTTCAGCGTCTGCCATGGGTGGAACCACCTATAAAATAGTTTGATGCACTAACTAATTTTCCCTGATATACTTCCCATTGTCCGCTGGGAAATGGGTCGCAGCCATTTGCAAAATACGGCAAACGGCAGACTTGTAATCATACTAACACAATTGCAGGGCAAGAAAAAGATGGAAATCCTGCCAATCTCTGCGGCAATTTACTGGGCAAAAGCAATAAACTTGAGAGCTAATCGTAAAATGATATTGTATTTGTTGGCTGTCTGTACTACAATTTAAACAGTTAGGATTCTAAATATTTAAAATTGGGAAAGGTGGGACTTTGGGTGGACGGCAACCGGGCTGGACGGGATATTGGCGGCGAGGTTTCGATGATGCTGGGGCCCATGCTCAACCGCTACCGCCAGAACATCGACAAGCTGGTGCATCCCTATGGTTTCAGTGCGGGGCAGGTGCCGCTGATGCAGCTGCTGAGCGAGCGTGACGGCCAGACCCAGAAGGAACTGGCCGAGCAGCTGGAGGTGACGCCTGCCTCCCTCACCTCCATGCTCAACCGTATGGAGCGCGCCGGCCTCATCGAGCGCCAGCGCAGCGAGGCGGACCAGCGGGCCTTTCATGTGGTGCTCACGGTGCGCGGCCGCAACGCCGCAAAAAAGCTGGGGGCTATCATCCGGTTTGTGAACGCGCGCAATCTGGCGGGCTTCCGCACAGAGGAAAAACTATTGTTCCTGCGCTTTATGGAGCAGATGGACGACAATATGAAGCGTCATCGCGAGGAGCTGCAGCAGTTGGACAACGAGGATTTCATGCTGTTGGAGTTCCGCGAGACGGCCCAAAAACCCCGGCGCTAGGTAGACGCTGATGAGTGCCTGAAGGGCAAATTTCCCACGGTCCCAGTTTTTCTATATTCATGGATTTATAGATTAAGGTCTCTTTTGAAAAAACGCAGGCGGCGCGCCCGTGCGACAGCCTGCAAACGGCAGCCAGAAATGGGGGAGATGCGAGTTTTGGACAAGACGAAAGTAGCGGTGGTGGGCGCGGGGATTGCGGGCTGCGCCGCCGCCCTGGAACTGGCGGACGCCGGCGTGGGCGTGGCGCTGGTGGAAAAACAAGAGAAGGTGGGTGGCCGGGTGCGCCAGTACGGCTGCAAAGCCACCGACAGATGCCACAACTGTGGGCTGTGCCTTGCGGGCGGCCTGTGGGAGAAGGTGGAAAACCACCCGGACATCGAGATCATCCCGCAGGCGTGCGTGCAGGACCTTGCTGGCCGGGCGGGGCAGTTCGCGCTGGAGCTGCACACGCCCGAGGGCCCGCAGCGCCTGCCGGACGTGCAGGCCGTGCTGGTGGCCACCGGCTTTGAGGGCGTGAGCACCGGCATCTCCGCCCATCTGCAGATCGAAGGCACACAGGGCGTCCTCACCGGCACCGAGCTGGAGAAGGCGCTGCTGGTGCGCGGGAAGAACAAGCTGTTCGACAGCCCGCCGCAGAACGTCGCGTTCATCCAGTGCTTCGCCTCGCGCGACAAAAAAGAGGACGCGTTCTTCTGCTCGCGCGTATGCTGCGCCTACTCCACGCGCGCCGCGCGGGTGGTGCGGCAGTATTATCCGGATTGCGGCATCGCCTTTTTCTATATGGAGTTGCAGGCGGTGTCCAACACCGACGCGTTCGCCGAGCTGCAGGGGCTGGGCGTCGAGTTCATTCCCTGCCGGCCGCTGCGCATCCGCGGCGGCAGCCCGGCCAGCGTGCAGTACGAGCAGCTGGGCAAGGGGATGGTCGAGCGGCCGTTCGACCTTGTGGTACTGAGTGAGGGCGTGCATCCCGCAGCCGACGCCGCCACCCAGGCGGAGCTGTTTGGCCTTTCGCAGGACACGCGCGGCTTCCTTCGCGCGGCTGCGCCCGGCGCGAAAACGGGCGTGTGGGTGGCCGGCTGCGCCCGCGGGCCGCAGAGCATCGAAGAGGCCGGCGCCGACGGGCGGACGGCCGCACGCGAGATACTGGCGTGGGCCGCTCCGGCGGCCGAAGGGAGGTGCGGCGCATGAAACCCAAAGTACTCGTGATGGGCGAAAACGCGGACAACGGCCGCATCGCCCAAACCTTGGGCGCCGCTGGCAACGAGGTGGTCGTGCTGGACAGCCTGGACGACATTCGTTGCCTGGAAGGTGAGGTGTGCGGGTTTTCCGCGCAGTTGGCGGGCGGTGGTGCACTGGCGGCCGATTTCGTCGTGTTCACCCAGACGCCCGGCACAGAACCGCCAGCCATCGCCGGCGGGCTGCCCCGCTGGTTGTATGAGCCGAACAAGGCCGGCTTTGTGGCCGGCATCCCGCAGGGCACGCCCCTCCTGTTTTTGCTGGACTACAATTGCGAATCGCCCCTGGCGGCCACGGTGCGCGCACTGGAAGAGGCGACGGCGCTGGCGCTCAAAAAGCGCCGGGTATACTACGCCGCGCGCTTCGTGCGCACGGCCGGGCGGGACGTGGAGCAGGCCTACGCCAAAGCGCGCGAGGCGGGCGTGACCTTCATCAAGTACACGAAGATCGATTTTGCGTACGACAAGCCCGCCGACCGTTTCGACGTGCGCGCCACCGACGGCGTTTTGCAGTATGAGATACCCGGCGCGCTGGTGTTTGCCGACGGCGGCCGTGCGGTGGGCGAGGACTTTGAACAGGCTGCGGCCAAGCTGCGGCTGCATGCGGACGAACAGGGCTATCTGCTGGAAGACAAGCACTTCCTGGCGCCGGCGCTCACCAGCCGGCGGGGGGTGTTCTGCATCGGGCGGGACCTGCGTGCCGAGCGGCTGGACGAGGGGCTGGCATTCATCGCTGCGGCCATCGCCCGGCTGGCGCCCGCCCCCGGCGCCGACGTGCCCAAGGCGCAGGTGGAGGGCGAAAAGTGCGTGTTCTGCTACACCTGCTACCGCGCCTGTACCCACGCCGCCCTGCGGCCGGACAAGGAGGCCCGCAAGATGCAGCCCCTGCAGGACGCCTGCGAGGGCTGCGGCACCTGTGTGTCCGTCTGCCCGGGCAACGCCGTCACGCTGGAGGGCGTGCGCGGGGAAGAGGCGCCCCCCAACAAGGACGCCATGTTATACGGCCGGCTGCTGGTATACGCCTGCGAAAACGGCGCTGCCCTGAGCATGCAGCTGGTGCTGGATGAACTGGACGACCTGATGGCCGACGAGGTGGACGTGAAGGAGATTCCCTGCGGCGGCAGCCTGGGGTTGGAGGAACTGGCCGACGCGCTGTTGCGGTACGAGAAAGTGCTGGTTGCCACCTGCCCGGACGACGCCTGCAAACATTTTGAGGGCACCGCCCGTGCCCGCCTGCAAAGCGAGCGACTGACGGACATGCTGGCGGCGGCCGGTCTGCCCGGGGGTCGCGTGGCCTTCGTGCAGGCGTCCCACGCGCAGCCCTTCATGCTGCGGGACGCGATCGTGGAATTTGCGGGCCGGGAACTGGCGGCCCAACCGGAGGTGAGCGAATGATCGTAGCAGACCAAAAGAAAACGGATGAGATCCTCGCCTCGGTGAAGGATTTTTCTCACATCGCCGTGGCCGCCTGCGGTACCTGCGTCACCGTGTGCATGTCCGGCGGCGAGAAAGAGGCGCTCAAGCTGGCCTCGCTCATCCGCCTGGCGGCAAAGCAGGCGGGGCGCAACGTGGCCGTGGACGTGACGAGCCCGGTGCGCCAGTGCGACATGGAATTCCTGGACGAGATGGAGCCGGAGATGGAGGGTGTGGATTGCATCCTCTGCCTGGGTTGCGGCGCGGGCGTGCAGTTCATGGCTGAAAAATGGCCGGACAAGGTTGTTGTGCCGGGCGTGAACACCAGTTTCATCGGCGTGAACCGCGACCTTGGCTACTGGACGGAGATGTGCCAGGGCTGCGGCAACTGCATCCTGGAAAAAACGGGCGGCGTCTGCCCGGTGTCCCGCTGTTCCAAAAGCCATTTCAACGGCCCCTGCGGCGGTTCGGCGAACGGAAAGTGCGAGCTGGGCGGCGAGACCGACTGCGCCTGGCAGCTCATCTACGACAGGCTCTCCCGCATTGGCCAGCTGGACCGGCTGCTGGAGGTGAACGAGGTGCGCGACTGGAGCACCAGCCGCGACGGCGGCCCGCGCGTGCTGCGCCGGCCGGACATGATCGCGCGGGGAGGGGGCGAGGACGATGGCTGAACGCATCAGCAACCTGCAGGCCCTGCTGGATTCAGGCGGTTTTTCGGTGACGGCCGAGATCGGCCCGCCCATGAGCGCCAGCGCGGACAATGTGCGCGGCAAGGCGCAGCACCTTGCCGGCCTTGTGGACGCCGCCAACGTGACCGACAACCAGACGGCCATCGTGCGCATGAGCAGCATCGCGGCGTCCAAGCTCTCGCTGGACGAAGGGGTGGAGCCCATCGTGCAGATGACCTGCCGCGACCGCAACCGCATCGCCATACAAAGCGACCTGCTGGGCGCCTACGCACTGGGGCTGCGCAACCTGCTCATCCTCTCGGGCGACCACCAGAGCTTTGGCAACCATCCCGGCAGCAAGAACGTGTACGACATCGACTCCGTGCAGCTGCTGGCCGGTCTTTCGGACATGGCGGAGAAGGGACAGTTCATCGGCGGCTCGCCGCTGAAGGAACCGCTCTCCTTCTTCCTGGGCACCACGGCCAACCCCTTTGCGGACCCGGAGCCGCTACAGCTTATTCGGCTGGAGAAGAAGATACGCGCCGGGGCGCGCTTTGTGCAGACGCAGGCCATCTACAACATCCCCCGCTTCGAGGCTTGGATGGAGAAGGTGCGCGAGCGCGGCCTGCACGAAAAAGCCCATTTCCTCGCCGGCATCATCGTCAACCGCTCGCCCCGGTCCATCGAGGCTACGGCCGAGGTGCCCGGCATGGACATCCCCGCCCACATGATCAACCGCATGCGCCTGGCCGGCGAAGAGAAGGAACAGCGCGAGGCCGAGGGCGTGAAGATGGCGCTGGAGCTCATCGAGCGGCTGAAGGGCATCGAAGGGGTGCACGGCATCCATATCATGGCCATCGGCTGGGAGTCCATCGTGCCCACCATTGTGGAGCGCGCGGGCTTCCTGCCCCGGCCGAAGGTGTAGGCGCCAGGCCGAACGTCGGGGATATACGTATGCAGGTTCAGCGCGCCGATGCGAGTGGGCGGTGTTTCGCAGCGTCTGCTCGGGAGTTCACATTTTATGCGAACTCCCGTGAGCAACGACAGTTCCGCGTGAGGGAGCGCCACCCGCTTATATCGGACGTTCCGCCATGCCCAGTCAAACGACATCTTAAACAAAAACGACCAACCTATGACCAGGAGGTGGCCCTATGGCCCAGACAAGCATTGACCCGAACTTCAAAAACGAGCTGGCCGCCCACCCCGGCGCCGAGCGCGTGCTGAACTGCTTTTTGTGCGGCACCTGCACGGCCGGCTGCCCGGTGAGTGAGCTGAGCGACGAATACAACCCCCGCCGCATGATGCGCCAGATACTGGCCGGTGAGCGGGAGGCGCTTCTCGTCGGAGACGAGATCTGGAAATGCAACCAGTGCCATGTGTGCGTGGCACACTGCCCTCAGGACGTGCGCTTTGCAGACGTTGTGCGCGCGATGCGCGAGATGGCTGTGGAGAAGGGCGCGCGCGACGCCGAGATGGCCGCCCAGGCCGCCGCAGCCGAGCGGGAGCTGAACCGCCAGAAGCTGGACAGGATGAACGAACTATTGAAGGACGCCATTGCGAAAGAGGGCAAGAGCCAATGAAAAAACCCGTTCTGGTGGTGGGCGGCGGTATCGCCGGTATCCAGGCTTCCACCGATCTTGCCGACATGGGCGTGCCGGTCTTTCTGGTAGAGAGCACACCCAGCATCGGCGGGCGCATGGCCCAGTTGGATAAAACATTCCCCACCAACGATTGTTCCGCCTGCATCCTGGCTCCCAAGGTGACGGGCTGCTTCAACCATCCCCTGGTGAAGACGCTTACCTTAAGCGACCTTGTGGAGGTGAAGGGGGAGGCGCCGGACCTGACGGCCGTGGTGCGCCGTCGGCCCCGTTATGTGGACGAGGCCACCTGCAAGGGCTGCGACGATTGCATCACCGTCTGCCCGGTGACGGTGAAAAGCGAATTTGACCAGGGCATTGGCCCGCGGCAGGCGGTGTATAAACCGTTTGCCCAGGCGGTGCCCAACAAGGTCGCCATCGACAAGCGGGGCACCTCGCCCTGCAAGTACAACTGTCCAGCCAAGTTGGACGCCCACGGCTATGTGACGCTGGTGGGCGAGGAGCGCTACGACGACGCGCTGCGCGTGGTGCGCCGCACCACACCCTTCGCGGGCGTTTTGGGGCGCATCTGCCTGCACCCGTGCGAGAAGAACTGCACCCGCGCCACAGTGGAGGACCCCATCTCCATCGCGTCGCTCAAACGCTTCATCGCCGACCGGGAGCTGGAAAACGGCTCGCCCAATGCGCGGGCCGTTCCCGATGACGTGGAAGCAAAGAGCGACAAGGTCGCCATCGTGGGCGCGGGGCCGGCCGGCATGAACTGCGCCTACCAGTTGGCGCTGCGCGGCTACAAGCCGGTGGTGTTCGAGGCGCTGGATGTGGCCGGCGGCATGCTGAAGGTGGGCATACCGGACTACCGGCTGGACAAATCCATCCTGGCGCACGAGGTTTCGCTTATTGAAGAACTGGGCGCCGAGGTGCGCCTTGGGCAAAAGCTGGGGCGCGACTTCACGCTGCAAAGCCTGAAAGACGAAGGCTACAAGGCTGTGTTCCTGGCCGTAGGCGCGCACAAGGACCAAAAGCTGGGCGTGCCCGGCGAGGACAACAAGAACGTCATCTCCAGCGTGGATTTCCTGCGCCGCGTGAACCTCGGCCAGCCGGTGGAGGACGTTGCCGGCAAAAAGGTGCTGGTGGTGGGCGGCGGCAACGTTGCCATGGACGCCGCGCGCACCGCCCGGCGCCTGGGCGCCGATGTGACCGTGCTCTACCGCCGCACCCGCAACGAGATGCCGGCCAACGAGTGGGAAATCCACCACGCGGAGGAGGAGGGCGTCTCGATCATCGAGTTGGCCGCCCCCATGGCTGCCAATGTGAAGGACGGCAGGCTGGCCGGCTTTATCTGCCAGCGCAACACCCTTAGTGACGACCGGGACGACTCCGGCCGCTGTCGCCCCGTGGCGGTGGAGGAATCGGACTTCCTCACCGAGGCGGACACGGTCATCGTGGCCGTGGGCCAAGCGGTGGACGCCGACGACATCATTGCGGGCGGCATATCGGCCGACAGCTTCACAAAGCGGGGCACCTTTGGCGTGGACCCGAAGACCCTGCAGGTGAACGGCCACGAGGGCGTGTTTGCAGGGGGCGATGCACTGCGCGGCCCGGCCACGGCCATCGAGGCCATCGCCGACGGCAACCGCGCGGCCAAAGCGATCATCAACTACCTGGAGGGCACCAGCGAGCCCATCGATCCCTTCTACCTGCCGCAGACGGACATCAGCGAGGTGGACACGAAGGGCGTCGCGCGCGACCCGCGCGCCGCCATGCCGCTGCTGGAGCTTTCAAAGCGGGTGTCCACCTTTGAGGAGGTAGAGCTGGGCTATGACGAAGCGACGGCGTTGAAAGAGGCGAACCGCTGCCTCGACTGCTCTGTCTGCTGCGAATGCCGCATGTGCGAGGAGGCCTGCAAGGCCGGAGCCATCTGGCATGAACAGCCGGGCGATACGGTGGAGATCCCGGTGGCGGCTGTCGTATTGTCGCCGGGATATGAGACATCGCAGAACATCCCGGCCGAACTCTCCTACACCCGCTTTGCGGATGTCGTTACCAGCCTTGAGTACGAGCGCATCCTCTCGGCCTCCGGCCCGTTCGAGGGCCATGTGCAGCGTCCCAGCGACGGGAAGGCCCCCAAGCGCATCGCGTTCTTGCAATGCGTGGGCTCGCGCGACAAACAGTGCGAGGCGGAATACTGCTCCGCCGTCTGCTGCATGTACGCCGTGAAGGAGGCGCAGATCACCAAGGAGCACCTGCCCAGCGTGGAAGACATCGACATCTACTACATGGACATGCGCGCCTACGGCAAGGACTTCGACCGGTATGTGGACTCCGCCAAGAACAAGTACAAGATCAACTTTATTCGCAGCCGGGTGGGCGGCGTGGAGCGCGACGACGAGACCGGCGACCTGCTGCTGACCCACTGCGGCGAGGACGGCCACGTGCGCACCGACCGGTACGACATGGTCGTCCTGAGCGTGGGCATGCAGCCCAGTGAGCAAAACCGCGAGCTGTTCGACGCGCTGGACGTGCAGACAGACCGGCGCGGCTTTGTGCGCACGGGCGAGTTTTCGTCGCCCGCCGCCTCGCGCGAGGGGATGTTCGTGTGTGGCGTGGTCGCCGGGCCCAAGGACATCCCCGAGACGGTGGTGGAGGCCTCGGCCGCGGCCGCGGGCGCGGCGCGCCTGGCGTCCACCCGCGAGACGGACCTGTACGGCGACTATGCGGCCTTCTTCACCGAAGAGCCGGAGGTGCCCATGCGGGATGTGGCCAAAGAGCCGGTGCGCATCGGCGTGTTCGTCTGCCACTGTGGCGTGAACATCGGCGGGTATCTGGGCGTGCGCGAGGTGGTCGAGTTCGCCCGCACGCTGCCGCACGTGGTGTTCGCCGACGAATCGCTGTACACCTGCAGCGTGGACGCGCAGAAGGTCATTGCCGAGCGCATCGAGGAATACAACCTCAACCGGGTGGTGGTGGCGTCCTGCACGCCGCGCACACACGAGCCGCTCTTCCAGGGCGTGCTGAAAAAGGCGGGCCTGAACCCCTACCTCTTTACCATGGCCAACATCCGCGACCAGTGCAGCTGGGTGCACATGGACGACCGCTTCGCAGCCACCGGCAAGGCCAAGCAGCTGGTGAGCATGGCGGTGGCCAAGGTGACCCACGCAAAACAGCTGGAACGCAAGAAGATCGATGTGAACAAATCGGCGCTGGTGCTGGGCGGCGGCATGGCGGGCCTTTCGGCCGCGCTGGAGCTTTCGGCCATGGGCTACCCGGTACATCTCGTGGAGAAGGAAAAGGCGCTGGGCGGCAAGGCCATCATGCTCTCGTCCGACCCGGCCGGCCGCCCCATGGGCGAGTACGTGCAGGGGGTCATCCTGCGGGCGATGGAGGATGAGAACATCACCATCCACACGTCCGCCGAGGTCAAGTCCATCGACGGTTTCGTGGGCAACTTCGAGACCCACATTGAAACACCCACCGGCGAACACGACCTCAAACACGGCGTGGTCATCCTGGCCACCGGCACCGGCATGGGCGTGCCGAAGGGCTTCCTGTTCGGCAAGAACAAGAACGTGATTACCCACCTGGCGCTGGAAGCGAAGATGAAAAACCCCGAGGCCGCGCTTGCGGGCATCAAAGACGTGGCAATGATCCAGTGCGTGGACCAAAGGAATGAAGAAAGGCCCTGGTGCTCGCGCACCTGCTGCAATGCGGCCGTGAAGAACGCGTTGCGCATCAAGGAGCAGGACCCCTCGGTCAACGTGACCATCTTCTACCGCGAGATGCGCACCTACGGCGGCTTTGAAAGCATGTACGCCGACGCCCGCGCCAAAGGGGTGCAGTTCGTGCGCTTTGCGGACGACGCCTACCCCGAGGTGACCGAACAGGACGGCCGCATGCTGGTGCGCGTGGCCGACCCCATCTTGGGCAGGGAAGTGTCTTACCCGGCGGATATGGTTTCCCTGGCGGCCATCATGCAGCCGGACGTGGAAGCCAACCACCGCACGGCCCAGATGCTCAAGATCCCGATGAATGCGGACGGCTTCTTCCTGGAGGCCCACGTCAAGCTGCGCCCGGTGGACTTTGCCACCGAGGGTGTGTACCTGGCCGGCCTTGCCCATGCGCCCAAGGGCCTGAAGGAGAGCATGGTGCAGGGCCGCGCCGCGGCCGCCCGCGCCGCCACGGTCATCTCGAAGGACATGCTTGAGACCGAGGGCACCATCGCCACGGTGGACCGCGACCTGTGCACCGCCTGCGGCGCCTGCGAAGGGGTGTGCGCCTACGGGGCCATCGAGGTGAAGGAGGTGCAGCACCGCCGCCAGACCGTGCGCAAAGCGGTGGTGAACGATGTGTTGTGCAAGGGTTGCGGCACCTGCAGCGCCACCTGCCGCTGCGGCGCCATTGATGTGAACGGTTTCTCCGACGTGCAGGTGCTTAGCGAGCTGGAATACCTGCTGCGCGGCTTTGTGCCCGCGCAGACACACACGGGAGGTGACGGCGCATGAGCGAGACCCAAACAGCGGCCCCCGCGGCCGAGACACGGGAGTGGACGCCCACCATCGTCGCCTTCCTGTGCAACTGGTGCAGCTACGCCGGGGCCGACCTGGCCGGCACTGGCCGCCAGCAGTACCCCCCGGGCATCCGGGTCATCCGGGTGCCCTGCTCGGGGCGCATCAACCCCATCTACATTATAAAGGCCTTGGCCGACGGCGCCGACGGCGTGATGGTGTCCGGCTGCCACCCCGGCGACTGCCACTACCTGGAGGGCAACCTGTTTGCCCGGCGCCGGTTCGCGGTGCTCAAACAGCTTCTCATGGCGGCCGGCGTGGACGAACGCCGGGTGCAGTTCACCTGGGTGTCGGCGTCCGAGGGCGCGCGTTTTGCCCAGGTGGTGCGCGACGTGACCGCTAAGATCGCCGAGCTGGGCCCCGCGCGCAGCACAGCAGCTGACGCGGCTGGAGGGGGTGAGGGCATATGAGTGAGAAGGTGTATGAAGACGCCACCCGTAAGATCGTGGAGAGTGCCACCAAGCTGCTGAACGATGGCACCGTGGCCACCGTGCTGGGCTTTGCCGAGAGTGGCCTTTCCGATAACGCCACTGCCGCCCCCTGCTTTGCCACTACGGCCGAGGAGGCGCAAAAACTCATCTGGAACGACCGCTGCGTGCCCGCGCTGGGTGCGTACCTTGCCGGCCCCACGGGCGCGGCGATGCGCGCGGCGGGCAGGGTGGCCCTTGTGGCCAAGCCCTGCGACGCGCGCGCTCTGACGAACCTTATTCTGGAGCAGCAGCTGGCCCGCGAGGACGTGTATGTCATTGGCATGGAGTGCGGCGGCATGAAGGACGAGGAGGGGCAGCCGCTTGCGGCCTGCGCCGAGTGCGACCTGCGCACCCCGCCTGTTAGCGACGAGCTGATCGACGGCGCGCCCGACGGCGCTGCCCCCGGCCAAAAGCCGGATGCCGCCGACGAAGACTACAGCCCCGAGCGCTTCAACGCAGAGCTGGACAAGTGTATCCTCTGCTTCTCCTGCCGGCAGGCCTGCTATGGCTGCTACTGCGACGTCTGCTTTATGGACCGCGGTGTGCCCAGCTGGCAGGCAGCAACGCCCGACCGCAGCGCCAAGATGGTGTACCACTTGGGGCGCGCCATGCACCTGGCCGGCCGCTGCGTGGAGTGCGGCGCCTGCGAGAACGCCTGCGCCTCTGGTGTGGACGTGCGCTATCTCATCCGCGCCGCCACCCGCTTCATCGGGGAGGAGTACGGCTTCCGAGCCGGGCTGGACACCGAGACCCCGCCGGCCATGCTCACCCACAAGACGGAGGACCGCGAAGTGGGCTTCTGGGGCTCCGCAGTTCCGGCGGATGCCGGTACTGCCGCTGAGGGAGGTGACGGTCATGGCTGATTTTTTTGTTTCGAAAGACGCCCTGCGCGCCCTGCTGGCCGCGCTTGCCAAAGAGCGCACGCTGGTGGGCCCGGTGGACACAGGCAAGATCGTCGAGTTCCGCGTGGCGGCCCCGGACGAGATATTGCTGGACGACCGCGTGTCCTACAAATCGATGAAAGAGTTCTACTTCCCCCAGAGCGAAAAGCTGATGACCTTTGGCGAGGAGGGCGCCCGTGAAAGCGCGCCGCCAGAGGGCGCGGTGATCTTCGGCGCCCGCCCGTGCGACTGCGAGGCCCTGCGGATGCTGCAGGCGGTCTTCGAGGGCGGCCGCTACGCCGACCCCTTCTTCCAGCGCCGCCTGGACGCGAACCTGCTCATCGGCGTGGGCTGCGAAGAGAAAAAGCCCGGCTGCTTTTGCGACGAGGTGGGCGTGGACAAGGGTTTCTCCGACTTTTGCGACATCCTCCTGGTTCCCGAGGGCGAGGGGTATGCGCTGGCGCACCTTTCCGACAAGGGCCGCGCCGCGCTGCAAAGCTGCCCGGATACGGCGGGCCTTGCCTGCGACGAAGGCCGCAAGGCGTCGGTCCCGCCCGCCACCCTGAAGCTGGACCCGGCCACCGAGGAGGCCGACCTGTTCGACGCCGTCGACTGGCAGAAGCTCACGTTTGCCTGCCAGGGCTGCGGCATGTGCACGTACATCTGCCCCACCTGCCACTGCTTTGAGTTCAAGGACGTGACCGAGGGAACGGAGGTGTCCCGCTACCGCTTGTGGGACAGCTGCATCTACCCCAAATTCACGCTGCACGCATCCGGCCATAACCCGCGCGCCAAACGGCACGAGCGCTACCGCCAGCGGGTGCTGCACAAATACCTGTACATCCCGCAGAACACGGGCTTCCCGGCCTGCACCGGCTGCGGCCGCTGCCTGCGCGCCTGCCCGGCGGGCGTAAACATCCGCACCATTGCCGGGGTGCTGGTGGCATCCCAAGCGAAGGAGGCACAGCCGTGACGACACCTCAAAACCCATACCTGCCCATGCGGGCCGTCATCGAAAAGGTGACGCAGGAGACCTTCTCGCCCGAACTGGACGTGAAGACCTACCGCCTGCGCCTGGAGGGCGACCATGTGATGGACTTCCTGCCAGGCCAGTTTGTGGAGCTGGGCCTGCCGGGCGTGGGCGAAGCGCCCTTCGGCTTCTCTTCCTCGCCGCTCATCAAGGACTGGTTTGAGATCACCATCAAGCGCACCGGCAAGCTCACCGACGCCATCCATGGCCTGCGCGAGGGCGATTACCTTTACGTGCGCGGCCCGTTTGGCAACACCTTCCCGCTGGAAAAGATGGAGGGGGCAAACCTGCTCTTCATCGCAGGCGGCCTGGGCCTTGCGCCGTTGCGCCCGTTCATCCTCTATGCCATCGATCCGGACAACCGTGCAAAGTACGGCCAGGTGGAGATGCTGCTGGCCGCCCGCACGGCCAAAGACCACTGCTTCTCGGGCGATTACGGTGATTGGTCCGGCTGCGAGATGGCCAACGTCTCGCTTACCATCGACAACCCCGAGGACGGCTGGGAGGGGCTTGTGGGCTTCCCGCACAACCTGGTGCGGGATATGAATCTCGATTTTTCCAACCTCTACGCCATCCTGTGCGGTCCGCCCATCATGATCAAGGCGGTGCAGGCCGCGTTGGAGGAGATGGGTATGCCGCGCGAGCGGCTGTACACCACGCTGGAGATGCGCATGAGCTGTGGCGTGGGCAAGTGTGGCAAGTGCAACATCGGCCACCAGTACGTGTGCATAGACGGGCCGGTATTCTGCATGGCGGACCTTGCCGAGATGCCGGCGGAGTATTGAATCCAAGATAAGTTCAAGGGTCGGAATATCGACTGCCGGAGAGAACGCGGGAAACACCCGCCCTTCTCTTCGGTTTCCTTTTTGTCCGGGCGGCCAATTGAACAACGCGCGGATGTGTGGTATGATTTTTAGAAGAGGATGCAACCCAACACCGCGACACCACTGCAAAGGGGGATGTGCCAATGGCGAACAGGACGGCGACCGTGGAGCGGGCGACAGGCGAAACCAAGGTGAAGGTGACGCTGGATCTGGATGGCGCCGGGAAATGTTCCTGCGATACGGGCATCGGCTTTTTGGATCATCTGATTGATGGGTTTGCCCGGCACGGGCTGTTTGACCTGACCGTGAAATGTACGGGGGACCTGATGGTGGACTCCCACCATTCGGCCGAAGACGTGGCCATCGTGCTGGGTGAGGCGCTTCGCCAGGCGCTGGGCGACAAAAAGGGCATCAAGCGCTATGGTTTTTTCCACCTGCCCATGGACGACGCGCTCATCCTGTGCGCGGTGGATCTGTCGGGCCGCGCCTGGTGCGACAGCGACCTGACTTTTTCGGCCAGCCGCATTGGCGACCTGGACACCGAGATGATCGGCCACTTTTTCCACACACTGGCCTCCACTGCAGGCATGAACCTGCACTTTGTGCACACCCGCGGCACCAACAACCACCATGTGGCCGAGGCCGGCTTCAAAGCCTTGGCAAAGGCGTTGGACATGGCCACCCAGCCCGAGCCGCGCGCGCCGGGCGTGTGGTCCACAAAAGGGGCATTGTAAGGAAACGGAATAGATGCGATGAAAAACAGGCATATGTGCGCTATCTGGCGCACATATGCCTGTTTTTGTGCCTACTGCCCAAACGTTGGCGCGCACGGGGCTCTGCGGGGACGGGTGGGTATTTACATTTTGAAAGAGGCATGGTACAATCATCTCATCAGATAATATAATTATAATTAACATAATGTAAAATAACATTTATAAAATTATAAAGGAGAAGATGAAGATGAAAAAAATTGCTTTGACGCTTGCTTTTCTTATGGTTCTGAGCCTGGCAGCATGCGGCACGAGCACGGGTTCCACCCCTGGGGACGGTTCCTCCGCCGCGGCAGCCATGGCCGACAACCTTGCGGCCGGTGATGATGGCGAGGCCGCCTCTACCATCGACTGGGCGGGCGCCGGCACCATCAACATGGACGAATACTTGCTGAATGACGGTGGCGTCAGTGTCCGTGCGATGGGTTTCTCCCGTGGCGTGAACGACGACGAGGGCGGCTATGTGCGGCTGTATATCAAGAACAACACCGCCGGGGAGATCCGTGTGGCCGCAACCGATGCCACCATCGATGGTGCGGCGGTGGACCTTGCCTTCGATCACACAGTCGCCCCCACCGCAGAGCTGGATTGTGACCTCTTCTTCGTTGCTGAAGATCTGGCCGCCCAGGGTGTGGAGCACGTGGGCAGGGTGGAGGTCACCTTTGCCGTGCAGGATGCCGCCAGTGGCGACCCGTTGGCCACCTCCAGTGCGCTGCAGCTCGATTTTGACGCCTGAAATTGCACAGAACAGAACGATGCATCAAACTGCTCTGCATACCTTTTGATACGGATCCTTCCAGGGGCTGGCCCCGCACATGCGTTGTGCGGGGCCTTTTCTATTTGAGGCGTTTGCCCGTTCAGCTGCACTGCAGCAGCCGCAAAAACTTGATGGACAGGTGCACCTGCAGCCGCTCTTCGCCGTCCGCCAGGCTGATCTGGAACAGCTCCTTCGCCTTTGCGACACGGTAAAAAAGTGTGTTGCGATGGATGAACAGCTCGGCCGCGGCCTTCGTGGGATTGTCCATGTACTTCAGGTGCATCTCCAGCGTGTCCAGGAAGTGGGTGTTGTGGACATGGTCGTGCTCGGCGATGCGCAGCACCGCAGGGTGGATGAACTCCCGAAGGTTGCCGCCGGCTTGCAGTGCGGCGCCCACATGGAAGATGCGGTAGTCGGGGTATCGAAAGATGGTCTCTCCGCTGCCCAGCCGCCCGGCGATTTCATGAGCTTTCAGCGCTTTTTTGTACTGTTCCCGCGTCTGCATCAGGTTTGAAAACCGGTCGCTCACGGCGGCGGCCAGGCCGTTGGCCGCCAGGTACTCGGCCAGCGGGGCACCCTCTGCCCAAAAGGAGGTGTCTTCGTCTGGCATGCTCAACAGAAAAACGATGTACCGTTCGAAGATGGCCCAGCGGCTGCCCGGCAGCAGCTCGTGTATCTGTTTGGCCACAAGATCCATCTGATTGCCGGACAGGGGACCGGTGCGGCCGGTCAGCGCCAGTACGTACAGGAAAGGAGTAGGCCGCCAGTCCAGCTGTTGCAGGCGCAGGTCGATGACGCCGGTGTCCACGATGTTGCCCTCCAGCAGTTCGGAGAGCAGAAAACTGTGCATGAAGCCCCGGTTCACCTTGAAAAACTCGCTTTTTTGCAGCTCCATGGACACAAGGCCGCTGAAGAAGTGGAAGAGTTCGATGTCGTCCTTGCTGATGGGACGTTTTTTTTCCATCAAGCTGACCGAGGCTACCTCGATGCCCTGCACGAACACCAGCGTGTGCAGCCAGGGTGTGTCGAACCGTTTTTGGGTGGATATATACGGGTAGCGCGTCTCGCGCAGCTTGCGGTACACTCCGTCATCGCGCAGGTCAGCCAGATTTTCGGGCATCAGGTAGCCCGCGGTGCGCTGCTGCTGGATGTCCGGCCTGTCGTCGAATCCTTCGGTGGACTGGGCGAGGATGCGATAGCTGATATCGATGACCGAGAGCGGATTGCCCAACACGTCGCAGGCTTCGTCCACGAGGTGCTGCAGGCCGCGGTTGCTGTTCATGGCCACGATGAGCCGTTGCATGCCCTGCTGTAGGTGGGCCTGGGCGGCCAAGGCGTGCACTGCGGCCTGCATCAGTTCGTCCAGTCCCGTGCCGGCCGCCACCAGCAGCATGCGCGCAAATTCGCCAGGGGTGAAGGGCGCGTCCTCGATGCAGAGGAGCGGCAGGGCGGCTGCGTCTTTATTTTCGGCCAGCAAAGCCCGCGCCTGCGAGAGCGCGCCCACATACAGGACGCCCTCCTGTTCCGCCGCGCCCATGGCCAGCGGCTGGCAGGCGAAAACATTGGTGCCGGCGGCTGTGCGCTCGTAGCGGGGCGCAAAGTCGTGCAAGGCGTGGGCCAGCTTGCTCAGCAGCATAGGGAACCTCCGGGTGGCATTGTGCTGCAACACAAAACATATGTGCATTTACGCCGCAGCTTTAGATGCTGGAACATTGTGAAAGCGCGTGAGAATAGCTATTATAAATAATATGCATAACTGTATTCTACCACTATACACAAGCTGCCGCAAGGGCGAACGAGACCCTGCGCGCGCCAAACCAAGGGAGGAAACACAATGAAAACCATCGAAACAGAGATCGTCGTAGTGGCCGCCGGTCCCACAGGCCTTGCCGCCGCCGTGCAGGCCGCCGAAGACGGCACAAAAGTGGTGGTGTTCGAGAAGGCGAACACTGCCGGCGGCGCTGCCAACATGGGCATGGGCCCCTTGGGCATCGGCACAAAGTACCAAAAACGCGAGATGGTGGATATCGATGTGGAAAAGGCGTTCAATATGTTCATGGACTACACCCACTGGCGGGTGGACGCCGGCCTTGTGAAAAAGTACTTCGAGCGCTCGGGCGAGACCATCGAGTGGCTGGAGGAGATGGGTGTGGAGTTCGCGGGGGCCTTCCGCTACTTCCCGAAATCGGAGCAGACCTGGCACATCGTGTCGGTGAACGGGGGCATCGGCCGCAACAACGGCGCGGCCATGGTGAAAGCCCTGCTGGAGCGCGCGAAGGAGCTAGGTGTGGAGATCTACCTGGAAACCCCGGGCACCAGGATCGAATTGGACAATGCGGGCAAGGTGTGCGCCGTATACGCCAAAGGGCCGGACGGCGAGGAGATTAAGGCGGTTTGCAGGGCGGCTATTGTGGGCACCGGCGGCGCGGGCGACAACCCCCAGATGATCCGCGAGCGCACAGGCTTCACCTTCGGCGAGGACATGTTCAACTTTGCCATTCCCGGCCTGAAGGGCGACGGCATCCGCATGTGCGAGGAGGTGGGCGCGGCCACCACCGAGATGGTGTTCGAGATGATCTACATCCTGCCCGAGGGCAACGATGGCCCGCCCTGTATCCCGGCGGTGTTTATGCAGCCCAACCTGCTCGTCAACCAGCAGGGCAAGCGGTTCATCAACGAGGAACAGATGCAGAACAACACCTTCTGCGGCAATGCCATCGCCCTGCAGAAGGGCCGCATTGGCTACGCCTTGCTCGATTCCACCATCCTGCGCGGCTATAAGCGGAACGGCGTGGATGTAGTGAACTTCGTGCATCATCCCGACAACGTGGATGATTTCGACGAGATGGTGGAGGCCGGCATTGCCGCCGGCACCAAGGACTATGTGAAGGCCGATTCTATCGAGGAGCTGGCCGGGATGTTGGGCATCGACGCTGAAGTGCTGAACGAGACCATCGAGGAGTACAACGAGATGTGCGTCTCGGGCGACACCGAGCTGTACAAGCCCAAGAAGTACATGAAGCCCCTCAAGAAAGCGCCCTACTACGCCGCGCGTTTCCGCCCCGGCGCTTACGGCACGCTGGGCGGCATCAAGGTGAACAAGGAGATGGAGGTGCTGCGGCCCGACTGGGAGAAGATACCCGGCCTGTACGCCGCCGGCACCGACGCCTGCAACATCTACGGAGACAGCTACATGTTCCTGCTGCCCGGCAACACGATGGGCTTCTGTGTAAACTCCGGCCGCTTTGCGGGCGAGAGCGCCGCCAGCTTCGTAGGCGAGGGTTGAGCACTCCCACCCCGCGGGCTGTGCCCTCAACCGATGTGAATCAGAAAGGAAATGCGCCAAACCATGGCAAATGAAAATCTCAAAACCATCCGCCTAACTGTAAACGGCAGGGCCATCGAGACGGCCGAGGGCCGCACGGTGCTGCAGGCGGCGCTGGACGCAGGTGTGTATATCCCGCACATCTGCGACCATGAAAACCTGCGCCACACGGCCAACTGCCGGCTGTGCATGGTGAAGATAGAGGGCCGCGAGGGCCTGCACGCCGCATGCGCCACCCCCGCCGAGGAGGGTATGGTGGCCGACGCGCACGATGCCGAAGCCGAGGCGGTGCGCAAGCTGTCGGTGGACCTGATGTTCAAGACCCACCCCAGCGACTGCACCGGCTGCCCTAAGTACGGCCGTTGCCAACTGCAGAGCATCTCGCAGGTGGTGGGGGACACGGGGCGCGCCCTGCGGCCCCGGCCCATCCTGTTGCCGGCGGATGAGAAGAATCCCGTCGTTCTGCACGAGATGGTGCGTTGCATCCTGTGCGGCCGCTGTGTGCGCGCCTGCGCCGAGCTGCGTGGCGTGGGGGTGCTGGCCTTTGAAGAGGTGAACGGCCGCATGCAGGTGAAGGTGCAGGGCGAAACCCTGAAAAAAGCCGACTGCCGCTTCTGCGGTGCCTGCATCGAGGTGTGCCCCACGGGGGCCATCCGCGAGCAGGAGGCCATTGCGAAAAAGATGGAGGGAAAGACCCGCGAGGAGGCCCTGCTGCCCTGCAGGGACGGCTGCCCGGCCCACATCGACATCCCGGCATACCTGCGTTTCATCCGGGAAGAAAACTACCCCGCCGCCGTGGCCATCATCCGCGAGAAGGCGCCCTTCCCGCACGCGCTGGGGTACATCTGCAACCACAAATGCGAGACCGGCTGCCGCCGGGCGGATGTGAACGAAGCCGTGGCCATCCGGGACCTGAAGCGCTATGCCTGCACCCGCGACGACGGCAGCTGGAAAGAGAACAGCACCCACAAGCCGCCCACCGGCAAGAGCGTCGCCGTGGTGGGCGCGGGGCCGGCGGGCCTCACGGCTGCGTACTACCTGGCAAAGCAGGGGCATGAGGTCACCGTGTTCGAGGCGCTGCCCAAGGCGGGCGGCATGATGCGGTACGGCATCCCGGCCTACCGGCTGCCGCGCGACGTGGTGGACGGCGAGGTCGCCGAGATCGAGGCGGCGGGCGTGGCCGTCAAGACCGGCGTGCGGGTGGACGAGCCGGCAAAGCTGCTGCAGAGCGGGTTTGACGCCGTGCTGGCCTGCGTGGGCACGCACAAGGGCGTGCGCCTGCCCATCCCGGGGGCGGACCTGCCAAACGTGCATGTTAACGTTGATTTCCTGCGCACGGCGGAGCTGGGCACCTCTCTTTCTGTCGGCGAGCGGGTGGTGGTGCTGGGCGGCGGCAACGTGGCGCTGGACTGCGCCGGCGTGGCAAGGCGGCTGGGCGCAAAGAGCGTGCAGGCCGCCTGTCTTGAGGCCGAAGACGCTATGACCAGCACCGCGGAAGAGTTCGAGTGGGCGCTGCAGGAGGGGCTCACGATGCACAACAAAAAGACCTTCCTCGAGGTGGTGGAAGAGGACGGAAAGGCGACTGGTGTGCGCATTGCCGGCATCCAAAACTTCTATTTCGACGAGGAGGGCAAGAGTCATATTGAGCTTGTGGAGGGCAGCGAAGAGGTGCTGCCGGCCGACACGGTCATCTTTGCCACCGGCCAGCGGCCGGACATCGGCGAGGGGTTTGGCCTGGAACTGGCGCGTGGCAACCGCATCGTGGTGGGCGAGGGCTGTGCGGCCAGCGTACCCGGCGTGTTTGCCGCCGGCGACGCCGTATCGGGTACCGATTCGGTCATCCGGGCCATCGCAAGCGGGCGGGAAGCCGCCCGCGGCATCGACCGCTTTTTGGGCGGCGCGGGGGACATTGACGAGACGCTGGCCCCCGCGCAGCATCCTGCCGCTTATCTGGGCGCCGAAGACGGCTTCGGCGGGCGCCGGCGCGCGCAGCCGGACCTGCTGGACGCCGGCGAGCGGGTGCAAAGCTTTGCGGTGATGGACCGCGGCTACGATGAGACGGCCACCCTGTGCGAGGCCGGCCGCTGCCTGCAGTGTGACCTGCGGCTGCAGATTGCGCCGCAAAGGTTCTGGAGTGACTATGACCCCGGCACGGCTGGGGCGGGAACAGGCAAAGGCGAGCGGGAGGTGGACGCGGGATGAACGATGTGAAGGTAACACTGGTACAGGGCGGGCAGGCGGACAGCCTGCTGGCCCAGCCCAACGCCGACCTTGTGCGCCAGGCGCTGGGCGCCCCGCCTGCCGAGCTGCGCAAAGCCGTGGCCGACGCCGCCCTTGTGGGCAAGCGGGGCGAAAATGTGGCCGCGCTGCTGGATGCGATGGCCGTGCCGGTCGAGAAGACAGAACAGGAGCAGGCAGCGCAGGGTAGCCCCTGTGTTGTTCTGGCGCTGGGCGCTGAAGATCCGATGTTCCTGAACGCGCTGCTGGCCTATTGCGGCGGCTGGCTGGCCGCCGGGGCGCTTCTGGCCTGCCGCGCCTGCACGGGTGGCGAAGGCGCGGTGCCGGAGCTCATCGTCTACACCGGCGACCTACCCGCCGACGCGAAGGCTTCCCTGCGTGCGGCGTTGGAAGCGGACGCATTGGAGACCGGGCTTTCTCTCCTTGCCGGTCCTTCGTCCGTGGTGTTGCGGGAGGAGAGCGCCCTCTACTCGGCCATGGAGGGCGGGCTGGTCCGCAGCGAGTTGCTGGACAAGGCGTTTCCCCTGCAGGGTTGGCAGGGGCGGTCCACGCTCATTCTGGACGGCGAGACTGCCTGCTGGCTGGCCGCCGCATGTCTATCTGCCGGCGCGCCTGCAAAGCAGGGCAAGCTGGTCGTGGGGCGCGTGCTCACCACGGCAGGCGGCGCGCTGGGGCCGGCGGGCGATGACACGTTTGCCCAGTTTGCGCCGGGCACAACGCTTTCCGAAGCGGCGCGCGTGCTTGGGTTGACAGATGCCGTCACGGAGGGACACCCCCTGCTGCTGGGCGGGGCCGGCGGGCGTTTTGTGGAAGCGGCCGCCCTCGAGGCCGCCCCGCTGGAATACGGCCACGACTGTGATACTTTGCGCGCCTTCGACGAGCGCTGCTGCATGGCGGACGTGGGGCGCACGTTGACGAAGCACGCGAGTGAACTCTCCTGCGGCAAGTGCGTGCTCTGCCGCGAGGGAAGCTGGCAATTGTCCGCCATCCTCTCCGACATCGCGGCCGGGCGCGGCAAAAAGACCGACCTCTACCTTGTGGCCGATATCGGCGGGCTGATATCCCTGGGTTCCTTCTGCGACTTTGGCCGCCGGATGGCGCGCCCGGCCATGGGCGTCGCCGCCCTGTGCAGGGGCGAACTGGAGGCGCACATCGTGCGCAAGAACTGCCCCGCCGGGGTGTGCGCCGCTTTTGCAAACTATGTCATCGACCCGAAACTCTGCACCGGCTGCGGCGAATGCGTGGACGTGTGCGACGCCGACGCCATCGAAGGGAAGGACGGCTACATCCATATCATAGACGCCGACTACTGTGAAAAGTGCGGCAGATGCGTGGACGTGTGCGAGGCCGGGGCCGCAAGGGTGGCCACCGGCAAGATCAAGCTGCCCCCAAAGCCCGTGAAGGTGGGTACGTTCAAGTGACGACCGGAAAAATCAAACAGAAAAAGGAAGAAAAAGCAATGAGAGCGATGGGTATCACCTGCGGCCGCAAGGGCGGCAATTCCGAGGTGCTATTGAAAGAGGCGCTGCTGGCCTGCCAGGAGCAGGGCGCGGAAGTTTCCTTTATCAATCTGCACGATTTCAAGATCAATCCCTGCACCGGCTGCGAAGGCTGCACCATCAACACGATGAAGGGGGGCAAGGAACCCTTCTGTGTGTGGAACGGCAAGGACGATTACGAGGCCATCGCACGCAAGATGCTCGAGATGGATATCATCATCACCTCGGTGCCCACCTACGACCTGATGCCCGCGGCATACTACCTGCTCTTTGCGCAGCGTTCGCTGCCGTTCGAGACGTCCTTCCTGCAAAAAATGGGCATCATCGACGAGATACCGGACAGGGTGGGCGGGCTCATCGCGGTGGGCGGTTCCTCCCATTCGTGGCAGTCGCTGGCGCTGGAATGCCTGGCGGCCACCACCTTCACCACCTCCATCGAGGTGGTGGACATGATGCTGGCCGAGCGGGACAGCGCTTACGGGCAGGTTTTCCTGCGGCCGGAGCAGATTGCCCGTGCGCGCAAACTGGGCGAAAACCTGATGGCCGCAAAACGTCTGCCCAAAGAGCAGCGCCATTGGATGGGCGAGGAGGACTTCGGCCTCTGCCCCATCTGCCACAGCTCGGCCATCACAAAGGGCAGCCCCCAGTGGGACGGCGTGTCTTTCGAGCTGGAGTGCGTTGTGTGCGGCGCAGGTGGGAATCTCATACACGGCGCAGACGGGACATACCGCTTCGAGCTGGTGCCGGACGGCGACTGCCGGGCGCGCACGGTGAGCGAGAAGCGGGAGCTGCATCTCGACGAGATCATGGCCAACCACAAGCAGACGGCCGAGCGCCGAGGCGAGGTGATGCCGCAGGTGGAGGCCTACAAAGCCAAGGAGCTGCCCCAAACGCTGCACACCGCCTTTTCGGACTTCCGCTGACGACGGCGGAGAGCCTTGCGGCCGCAGATGTGGCGTGGCGCCCCTTGCTTGCGCCGCGCAAATGTGGTATCATCATCGGGCAGTGATTTTAGCCGGGAGGAAGACACATCCATGACCTGGGGACCTTATTTTTTCTTTTACGACTGCCCGCAGTGTGGCAAGCACTACCGCTGGATGCTGGACGATATGACCGATAGCGATTTTGGCGAATGCCCGGCCTGCCACATCCAGGGCACGCTTGTGGGCGAGACGAAAGATATGGTGCAGGGCAACGACCGCTTTGCCGACTACGAGTATATCTGAGCCGATGCCCGCTTACAACGAGACAAAACAACCGGCCCGCGTTTCGCGGGCCGGTTGTTTTGGGATACTGGCGTTTTTTGGGCTTGCGGGGCAGCCATGTGAAAGGTATACTGGAATAAAAGAGCGACCGCAAGACACATCCGGGCAGGGGAGGGGGCGGCGGCATGTGGGATGAGCAGCAGGCGCCCGGGCAGGGCGAGGCCTGCTACCGCCGTTTTCTTGCAGGAGATGTGGACGCATTTGAGGAACTGGTGGGCCTGTACCGCGGTGGGCTCACGCTTTTCCTTGCCCGCTACGTGCAGGACGACCGCGCGGTGGAGGAGCTTGTCATCGACACTTTTGCCGAGCTGGCACTGGCCGGGGGGCGCTTCAGGGGTGCGTCCGGCTTGAAGACATACCTGTATGCCATCGGGCGCAACCTGGCCCGCAAGTACCTGAAAGCGCGCAGGCGGGAGGTGCAGTTCGACCCGGCCGACATCGAAGCGCTGGCCGGGGACCCGGCGGCGGGCGAGGGCGTCTTTGCCGATGGTACCCTGCCGGAGGAAGCGTTCCTGCGCACCGAGCGCCACCGCACGTTGTACGCCGCCCTGCGCGCCCTGCCGCCCGGATATGGAGACGCCCTGTTCCTGCTCTACTTCGAGGAGATGACATATGCACAGGCGGCACGGGTGCTGAAAAAGCGCGAGGGACAGATGGCGGGGCTTGTGCACCGGGCAAAGGAAGCGCTGCGAAAGGAACTGGAGGGAAGGGGGGTGACCTGGCCATGAAAAAAAGGACACGCCCCACCGATGCGCAGGTTGCCGCCGAGGCTCTGGCGCGGGCGGAGGAACAGCGCCGCCGGAGGAAACGCGCGGCAAACAGCCGCAGGGCAGTGCTGCTGGTGGCGGCCTGTCTTGCCATCGTAGTGGGCATAGGCGTGGCGATACCAGCGCTGCAGGCGTCGCCCGAGGTGGGCACTGCGTCTTCAGGGCTTGCCGCGGCCCTGTTTGCGGGCAGCGGCGCGGGCGGGTACATATTCGTGGGGGTGCTGGCCTTCTGCCTGGGGGCCGGCGTGGCGGTGCTGTGCGCGCGCCAGGCGCGCAACAGGGACGGCTGAGTGCCGCGAACAGCCCGGTTTGCACGGATAAAAAAGCAGACGCCGGGGCCCTTTTGCGGGGCGCCATGGGGAGGGCCTTTCGCTTGGATATCTTGGACCTGCTATCGTGTGGTATACAGATCGTGGTGCTTGCCTACCTGACGGGGCATAGCGCCATGCGTGCCATGCGCGGCAGGGGCAAGTGGCTGTTCCAGCTTTTGTGCGGCGCCTTTGGTTGCTATCTGCTATGCGACATGTTCTGGATCCTGCACATCCTCAGCGTGGGGCACTGGCCCGACGGCATCTCTGTGGCCGATTTTTGCATCCTGGGGCTGTACAGCTTTTTTATTGCCGCTTGCCTTGCCTGCATGAATGACTGGACCGAACCCGAACGGCAGCAGGCGCGGAGGTTCCGCTTGTGGGCGCTGGTTGCGCCGGTGGTGGTCGTGCTCTTCCACATCGCATATCTCAACCTGTACGTCATTGGCTACGAAAACGCCCTGGTGGACTGGTTGAGTAATATCCTCTTCTGTGGGTTTATGTCCGTCTTTGGCTACTATGCGCTCCTGCTGCTGTTGACGACGGCCGCCGCGGCGCAGCCCAAGGCCGAGCGCAACGGGAAGCAGGCGGGGGTGCTTCGCCACAGGCGTTTTTACGGCAGCATGCTGTTGTTCCTGCTCTGTGAACTGGTGCTCTTCCTTGTCTCGTCATTCGGGTGGAACATCGCCTATTTTGTCGCCTCGATCCTGGAGATGCCCGCGCTTTTCTTTGTGTGGCGCGCCGCGGAAGGGGAGGTGGCCGCCGCGTGATCTATGCCGAGAATGTGTTCGTCTGCATTGCGGCGCCGCTGGTGGTGGCGCTGTTTCTGGTGCGCGGAGAAACAAGGCGTTTTGTCATATTTTTTATCCTGGGTCTGTTTTGCTGCCTGCTGGCGGCTTATATCAACAGCTTTTTCACAGCGGCGTTGGGTATGGCCCCCACCGAGGCGGCCGTTAAGATCATCCCCCTTTGCGAGGAGGTCATCAAGGCGCTGCCCGTCTTCTTTTACATGGCCGTCTTCCTGCCCGCCCGCGGGCGCATTGCCCCGGCGGCGTTGGCCATCGGTCTGGGCTTTGCCACACTGGAAAACTGCTGCCTCATCACACAGTATGGTGCGTCAGATCTTTTGTTCGCGCTGGTGCGCGGTTTTGCAGCCGGCGCCATGCATGCGGTGTGCGCGGCGTTACTGGGCTGGGGACTGGCCCGCATGGTGGGGCAGCGGCACCTGCTGGTGCCGGGAGCATTTGGCCTTGTGTGCGTTACGAGCGTCTACCACGCCATCTACAACCTGTTGGTGACTGACACCATCGGATGGCGCGCGGCGGGCTACCTGCTGCCCGTGGCCACGGCCGCGGTGATGGCACTGTTCTTTGTGAAGGAAAAGCGCCCCGCCGACGATGCGGAGCGGTGAACGGGCGGTTTGCACAAAAGAAAGGCATCTGGAAAGCGCCGGGTGCTTCTTTTTTTATGCAAACATACAGAATTCCACCTGGACGCGAAGGATCTGTGCCGTTGGGACACTAAACAGGCAGACAGGCAGACACGGATGGGGACCGCGTCTGCGCATTCCCGCATAAAGCAGTTTTGGTGGAGTGAATGGAAATGGACACCCGAAAGATGACGGCGGCGGCCCTGGCCCGGGCCGGGAAACTGCGCGCGGCACGCGCGCGACGCAAGAGAGTAAGGCGCCGCGCAGCGCTGTCTCTCTGCTTGTGCATGGGCGTTGTGTGTGGCGCTGTGCTGCCGGGCCTCCTGCGCGGCCAGGGAGCTGTTTCCGCCCCGGCAAGGGCGGTGGGCGCGCTGTTCGCGGGCAGCAGCGCGGGCGGGTACGTGCTGGTGGGCGTGGTTTGCTTCATGCTGGGCACCGCATTGACGTTGGGCATTATGCGACGGAACAAAAAGCAGGACGCGGAAGGGCAGCAGGACAACAAAAGACACTAGGTGTGTTGTTCGCTTTTATATGGACACGCCAAAGAGAAAGGTTCATACGATTATGGGGAATGATGTAGCGCTGGAAGAGGCGGGTGCGCGTATAGGGGCTCTGCCGTATGTGTACGGGCGCAGACGTATGAAGGCGGGAGGCGGTGCGCCGCAGAAGTTCATACCTCTGCCACAGACGCGGCGCGGGTGGGACCGCACGGGGGGCATTGCCTGTGTGGAATCCGTCTTGCGCTATGCGGGCTTCGATTTTGACACGCGGGAAGACCTGCTGCACGACCAGCTTTGCACAAGCGATGCCGAAGGCGCCACACTGTGGCCCATCGTGCAGTTTTTAAGCCAGGTGCGCCACGCGGATGAAACACGCGAGCGCATGATGGTGGGCATGATGGACAACATCAGCGTAGAGGAACTCAAGGAGCACCTGGCCGACGGGCGTCCTGTCATCTGCCTGCTGCAGGCCTGGCGCGACGGCGAGCCCAAGCTGAAACGCGGCCACGATTATACGAACGACTGGGAACACGGGCATTTTGCGGTGGCCGTTGGCTATGATGAACAGAACGTCTATTTTATGGACCCGGCCGTCTCGGGCAACTACACCTATGTGCCCTACGGGCCGGACCCCGCCACCAGCGAGCTGGACAAGCGCTGGCATGCGATGGACCCTGACTACGGCGAATGCGACCACACGGGCCTTATCCTCACCATCTGCCGGGCGGAGTATGATCCAAGTTTATTCTTCAAAATGTTATAGCATACAGTTATTATACGAACAGTGATATACTCGCGAAAGGGGGACGCGCCAAACACTGTGGGGAGTGTGGGCCATGCGTTCCCGCCGTAGCCCGGCCGGTCGGCGGCCGGTCATAAAAGGCACAGGGGCGGCCGTCCCTGTGCCTTTTATGTGTTTTTTCGCGGCTGCGCCGTGCTATACTGGCTCACAGTCAAAACTGTTTGGGGAGCGCATGAGTGCGGCGTAAACGCCCGGCCCGCAAAAATCATGAGATGATTTTTGTCTTCATTCAGTATATAATGAGGAAACAGGTGGCGCGGGATGCACGGCGCCGCCACAACAAAAAGGCCGACGGCCGGATACACGGGTGACAAGATGGAAGCATTGGGCCTGCTGATCAAACCTGCCTCGGGCAGCTGCAACATGCGCTGCCAGTAGTGTTTTTATGCCGATGTAGCGGCTGCGCGCGCGCAGCCGAGCCGCGGCATGATGAGCACCGACACGCTGGAACAGGTGGTGCGGCGGGCGTTGGAAGAGGCAAACCATGTCTCCTTTGGCTTTCAGGGGGGCGAGCCCATGTTGTCCGGCCTGCCCTTTTACAAAGAGCTCATCCGGCTGCAGCAACAATACAATACCCGCGGGGTGCAGGTGTCCAATACCATCCAGACCAACGGTAGCCTGATAGATGAAGAATGGGCGAACTTTTTTGCCGGGCACGGTTTTTTGGTGGGGCTTTCCATCGACGGCGCAAAGGAGACCCACGACACGATGCGCCGGGACGCGGACGGAGAGGCCACCCATGCCCGTTGCGTGAAGGCTGCCGGGATACTGCGCCGCGCCGGTGCGGATTTCAACGTGCTGTCGGTGCTCACAAAGCAGTTTGCCCGCCATCCGGACCAGGCCTGGCGCTTTTACAAGCAGAACGACTTCCGCTTCGTGCAGCTCATCCCCTGCCTGGACGGGTTGGACGAAGCGCCCGGCGTGCACCCATGGTCCTTGGACGCCGAAACCTACGGCCGCTTCCTCTGCCGGTTTTTCGATTTGTGGTACGAAGATTTTATACGCGGAGAGTACATTTCGGTGCGCGCGTTTGACAACTGGGTGCGCATGTTGATGGGCCAGCAGCCCGAAAACTGCGGCATGGCAGGCCAATGCCGGGCCTACCCGGTGGTGGAAGCAGACGGCAGCGTGTACCCCTGTGATTTTTATGTGCTGGACGAACACAAGCTGGGCGATGTGTCCACGCACAGCTTTGGCGAGATGCTGACGGGCGAAGAGGCCCAGCGGTTCATGCATCCTTCGCGCGTGCTGCGGGAGGAATGCGGTGCCTGCGACTATGCATTCATCTGCCGGGCCGGCTGCCGGCGGGACCGCGAACCCATCGAGGAGGGTTTACCCGCTCTGAACCGCTATTGCGCGGGCTACAAAACTTTTTTTGCCCATGCATTGCCCCGCATGGTGGACATTGCCCGCCGTATGCCGCGGTGAGCGTTTGTTGCGGGTTCGATCCGTTTTTATGCAAAGGCCGGGAGTGTCCCTTTTAGGGGCTCCCGGCCTTTTGATGTGGCTACGTCCAGTCTACCGCACCGTCACCGTACAGCTGGCTGTTTTGCCTGCGCTCTGTGTTTTGGCGGTAATGACCGCCTTTCCGTGGCCGACGGCCTTTACCACGCCGTTTTTGTCCACCGTGGCAACCTTTGGGTTGCTGGAGGTCCAGCTTACTGTCTTGTTGGCTGCGGTGGCGGGCGCGAGGGTGGCCTTCAGCGTGAAACGTCCGTTCACGTTCAGCGCCCGGCTGTTCGTGTTCAACTTGACGCCTTTGACCACTTGTCCGATATAGATCGTGCATGTAGCCGTCTTCTGGCCGTCCTTGGTGGTGCAGGTGATGATGCATTTTCCCTTGGCCGCCTTTGCCGTCACCACCCCTTTTGAATTCACGGTGGCCACCTTTGTGTTGCTGCTCTTCCAGCTCACTGTTTGGATGGCCGCGCCGGCGGGCGCAACGGTGGCCGTGAGCGTGAGCTGCTTGCCCTTGGCCGTCAGAGTACGGGCTTTCGAGCTCAGCTTGACGCCTGTGACCGCCGGACGTACACGCACTGTGCAGGTGGTTTTTTTGGCGCCGTCCTGTGTCGTGGCTGTGATGGTGGCAGTCCCGCTCTTCAGGCCTTTTACCACGCCCGTGCTGCTGATGGTGGCGATCTTCGCATCGCTGGAGGTCCAGCTCACCGCCTTGTTGGCGGCATCGCCGGGGGAGAAAGCGGCCTTTAGCGTAAAGCTGCTGCCTGCCCTCAATGTTTTGGAGGTCACATCCAGGGTAATACCGGCGACCTTCTTGCCCACATAGACGGCGCAGGAGACCCTCTTGCCACTTCCGTCCGTGGCGGCGGCTGTGACCGTACACTGGCCGGCCGCCCTTCCCGTCACCAGGCCCGTTGCACTCACCGTGGCAATGGCGGGGTTGCTGCTTGTCCAGACCACGGTCTTTTCGGTGGCATTCGTGGGCGCCACGGCGGCAGACAGCTGCAGTGTCTCACCTTTGGCCAACGTTTGGCAGGTGGCGTTGAGTTTGAGGGTATCCACATAGACCGGCCCACCCACGATGACCCGCACCGTACAGGCTTGTTGTACGCCGTTGCACCCGTAGGTGTACAGTGCAAAGGTGACCATCCCGTTTGCCAGCGCCGTCACCCGCCCGTCCTCCAGTGAGATGACGCCCGACGGGGCGAGCGAGACGGGCCAGCAGAGCAGCCGGGTGGCGTCGTCGGGCGTCAGCACAGGGGTTATCTGTACGCTGTCGCCAATGTTCTGCAGGCGGATGACCGGCATGTTGCTGCCGTTCACCGTCAGGCTGTAGGGGATGCCTGCAACCTCGTCGTCGGGCAGGTCCAGCCCGACGGAAAAGCTGTGCGCATTCAGGTGGTTTGCCGCCACCGTCAGGGTGGGCGAGGGGTCGAAGCCGCCGAAAGCGTTTTCAAAGCAGTTTCCGGCAATGGTCGGGGCCATATTGTAGCGGCCGGCCGGCACAAAGACGGCCGCGGCTCCGGCGTCTTCAAAAGCGTTTGTGTACAGCCGCAGCTCGTTTCCCAGCACAAGCCGCGTGCGCACCGGCGGCTGTTGCGCAAGCGCCAGGCAGAACAGGGCGGTGCCCGCGTCGTCCCGTATACGGGCGCCGATGTCCACGGTAACGGCCGGGGCAGTGCCTTTTTCCGCAATGATGGGAAAACCCTGTGTGCGTGCCAGCGTACCGGTGGTGCAGGTGCTGCGCGCGCCGGTGGCGACGACGTCGGCCGTGGCGCCAAAGGCGATGTCCCCCCGCGCGCGGATGCCGGCCCCGTTGTAGATATCGCGCAGATACAGGCCCCCACCGGGCCGGGCCGCTCCGGTGGCCCGCAGGCGGCCCAGCACGGTGAGCCGGCCGCCGTCCAGATAAAGCCCCGCATTGGCCGCGGGCATGGCCGAAACAGGCCCCCCGCGCAGTGTGAGATCCGCCTGCTGCGCAATTTCCAGTTCGCCGTCCGTCCCGCCCTCAAAACACAGGTTGGCGGCGGCGTCCAGCGGCGCCGTTGCGTCTGGGATGCTGCCGGACAACACCAGCTTCTGCCCGGGAAAGGCAAGGTGCACGCCACTGGAGAGGACTCCCTCACAGGGCAGAGAGACGCCGGAAAGTGAAGCGGCCACGCCGTACACGATGCCGGGGGCGTCGTCCGCGCCCCACAGCCGTATCCCGCGCCCCATCCCTGCCGCGGCACCCGTTCCGATGCCGCTGAGTGAGCCATATAATATGTTTTCGCCCTGGGAGACGCCTCGCCAGATGCCCGCGCACAGCCCGTCGCCACCGGTGCCGGACAGTCGCGCGCCGGCCGAGGTGTACAGGGCGTCCGCCCACACGCCGGCGCTGCCGTCCTTACCAGCGCTGCCGGTAAGGGTACCCTCCACCAGCAGCGGGATTGTATTGTTGCCGGTGGCAGTTATATAGGTGAATCCGTTCCCGCCGCCGGGACCGTCCTGCGATCCATCGCCGCCGCGGGCGTCCACACTGCCCCCCACGGCAATCTGCGAAGCGGGTGGACCGGCCTCTTCATCCATGACAGCTTCCGCAAACACACCATCACCGGCAGCGGGGGTCGTTGTCGCAACTGATTCCGCGCTGCCGCCACAGGCGTTCAGCGTGCCCTCCACGCGCAGCTGGCCGCGCACCTGCACGCCGTGGCCGCCGCCCTCGCCTCCCCGCGCCGTGACAGCCGCTCCCTCACGGATGACCAGCGCATCGGGGGTGCAGGCGTCGCCGGTGAAAAACCCGCCATAGGCGAGGATGCCGGCACCGGCGGGTGTCGCATGGGTGGCGTCGGCGCCATAGGCGGCCAGTGTGCCGCCGTGCCCGGCGGACGCGAGTGTGAGCGCACCGCTGATGCCGGCGGAACCGGCGCCGCCGTAGACCTCGCAATCGCCCTCGAACACAAGCGTGCCGGCCAGCGCCGTTTCCAATGTGCCGCTGCCGGTGGCAAACTCAATGGTCGCATGTCCGTCGGCGTTTTCCGGGCCGCGCAGGCACAGGTCCTGTATGCGCAGGGTGGCGTTTATGGCCTCCACCCGGATGCGCAGGTTTTGGATGGACACGCCGGGGTCGGCGACGATAGATGTACTGTCGTCACTGCCTGTGACGAGGATGACAGTGGGGATTTCTGGGCTGCCAGCGCCGCTGCTTATGTAGATCGATTGGCCGGCAGCGATCTGCAGCAAGCCGCCAGGGGCGGTTTGCGCCCAGCCGTTTGTATCGCCGTCCAACACGAGATGGTAGCTATCGCCCCGTGCAGAGGCAGAGGCATCGCCGGCCCCTGGCGCATCTATAGCGGCGGATGCAGGCCCCGCCGCTATGCAAATAGCCACTGCCACGGCCGCAGTTTTCAGGAATGCCATCATCTTCCCCTCATTTGTCAAAAAGTGTGCTTGCGATGTTTTGTTAAAGCGGAGTGACTAAGTTCGTACAGTATAGCAAACTTTTTTGTGATTGTGGGATATCGTGTCGAAAAATGTCGAATTGCACAAAGCAGATGGGTTGTTTTTTGATAGAGATGACAAAAGAAAGAGCGTGGGATCCGGTAACCGAAGCCGGGCGAAAGCAGAAAGTCCTTTCCGGCTACGCTGGGGCTATTGGGAAAAGACAAAATGAACAAGGATTTGGAAGCCGCAATGTGGCCACCAAACCTTGTTTCATTTTATGCATTTCCAATAATAAATATGTTCCTCAAGTTATTACAAATTCCTCCAGCGGGGTATGATACACTCGCGACACGCCAATAAATAACGACTTTCTGTTATTTGTTGAAAAAACCGCCTACCTGGCGAAAAGGTTCTAAAAAAGGAAAAAGAGTATGAAAATGAGATTCGCGAAACGATGGATGGCATTTTTGCTGGCCGCGGTGTTGTGCGTAGGGTTCTCGTCCGTTACGCCGCTGGCCGCTGGGGAACCGGAATCGGGTCCTGTAGAGGGTGTCTCTGAAGCGCTGCCGGAGACCGAACCGCAGGAACCGCCCCCAGAAGCTGAAGAGCAGGAACCGGGGTCCGCCTCGCAGGAGGACCCTGCGGGAGCGGAGCCGGATCCCACACAAAGCCCGGATCCGGCTATGTTTACAGTGCTGTTTTTGGGTGATGACGGCGCGCTGCTCAGCGAACAGAGTGTTCCGCAGGGCGGCGCTGCGCAAGCGCCCGAAGCACCGGGCGCGGAAGGTAAGACCTTCATCGGATGGGACGCCGATTTTTCGCAAGTGCAAAGCGACCTGACGGTACACGCGATCTACGAGGCAAACAGGTACCAGATCATTTTTGTACTGGCAAACGGTGAGAAGACTGTTGTTGCAGAGCACGGCACAACGATTGCAGATGCGGATATCCCAACGGTGGAAAATCTGCTGGGATGGACAGAAGCAGGCGGCAGGGAATATATGCCGGATGAGCTGAAAGCGCTCGCGATCGTCAGCGACCTTCGACTGACGCCGGTGGTTGCGGATCCTTCTGAAGAACCTGCCGAAGAATCAGCAGAAGAGCCGACGGAAGACCCTGTTGAAGACCCTGCAAAAAAACCGGTTGCAGAGCCCGCAAAAGCGGATGAAGAGGTCGTTCTCCCGCAGGACGACGGGACGATGTTCTACACCGTCTACTATAACCTGGACGGCGGCACGGGAACGCTGCCGGTGGATTACAAAGCGTATCAAACGGGCAACCAGGCCACGGCGCTTCCCACAGATGCCGAAAAGGATGGCGACGTCTTTGCCGGGTGGATCATCCAAGGCGGCAATGGCACGGTGTATGAGCCGGGACAAAAAGTCCCCATCACGAACAGCAATATTACGCTGGTGGCAACCTACGAGCAAAAAGGCGCGGAAGTGTTCTTTATGGAATACATCGTCGACATTCCCGGCGTCGGCGAGGTATCCAAAATATGGTACAGTGATAAAAATGGCTGGCTTCCTTCCGCGCCGGATGACCTGTTCATCGAGTATGGGATCCTGATCGACCTGTGGAAGGGACAGGGCGGCATGAACAAGGATCCCGTGGCCCCGGGCAACCCCATCTACCTGAACAACATGGGCATGCCGGTACATGCGGTAAGCTTCCACTATGTCTACACCATCACGTTCCAGGCGGGCGCAAACGGCGGGTTTGCGGAGACAAGCCAGAACATGGTGATGTATTACCCCGTCGCCGGTGGAACGCCCTGGGCAAGTGCGGTGGCGATGGTCCCCACACCGGTGCCTGCCGCCGGATACTATTTTGACCACTGGGAGCGTGTGACCCCCGCCCCAACGGCAAACCTGGGCATGTCGCCCGCGTGGGCGGGGCTATATCCGGTCATCAACGCAACCTATGTGTTCCGGGCGGTGTTCACCAGCGTCCCGCCCAGCGTGAGCGTGACCTTCCAGGTGGACCCCGCGAATGGCAGCGGCGGCAAGCTGCACGACAACTACCACAGCGGAGGCGCCCTGCAAAATTCGGTCATCGTGACCGCGACGCCCGGAACACAGTGGCAGAGCGCCCTGACGGCGGGGGTGCCCGCCCCGGAGGCCGCTACCGGATACTATTTCGCAGGCTGGGTGTCTTCAAACCCCATTGGCGCGCCAAACCCGGCCGACAACGCGCCCACCCTGCAGGTCACGCAGGACCTGGTCTATACGGCTCGGTTCCTGCCAAAGGACAATCTCGTCGTCACAATCACCGGCAACCACGATTCCCGGGTCTACACCGGCGCGCTGCAATCGGTTACCGGCTTTGACTGGGACCAGAAGGACAAAGGCGTGAGCGTGGCCCTTGCAAGCGGCGCGGCCTATGCCGCGCGCACGGATGTGGGCACCACCCAGATGAACCTTGCCGCGGGCCAGTTCACCGTGACGGCGCCGGCACAATACACCGTGACGGTAGTTGTGGTAGACGGCTACATAGAGATCACGCCGGCGCCCATAACGGGGACACTCAGCCTGACCGGCGGCTCGGGCGTATACAAATACACCCAACCGCCCGCCTATACCATCGCGGATGCGGCGGCGAGCATCACCGGCACCTATCAGATCGAGTACATCTGGCGCGCATCCTCCGGGAGCTGGTCGGCCTGGAGCACCACAAAGCCCACCTTCCAGGATGTGGAAACCTATTCCATACAGGCGCGCGCGGTGGGCACGGGCAACTACGCCATCGACCCACCTGTTTACCTGATGAGCAATATCGCGACCTACACCGTCACTCCTTATCCGGTAAAGGTGCGCCTGACGGCCGCCCCCGAGCCCGTACCCTATAGCACGGATCCAGGCGCCATTGCATACGGCTGGACAATGGCCGCCGCGCCAAACACCTGGCTGGACACTGCCGACCCCACAGCCGGGTTTGCCAACGAGGGCGCCATCACGGTGACGAGCGCCTACACGGACACCACCCCGTCCGGTACGGTGCTGCCGCTCTCCTTTGGCACTGCACCCGTCCTGAAGGACAACCAATATGGCGCGCAAAACTATACATTCACCTATTCCGGCGTGCTCTGCGTGACGGATACGGACATGGTGGGCAGCTTTACCCTGTCCCCTGGCGGCGGGGTGTATACCGCCAATCCGGACTATTCCGTTGCATTGACCGACGAGATAACAGAGCCGGAACCGCCGCACACGGTCACCTACCGTTGGGGCCGGGTGGCTGTTCCCGACGACAGCTGGACAGATTGGGGCGCGCAGCCGTACTTTGAGGACGTGGGCGTCTATTATGTGCAGGCCAAAGCGAGCGATGACGATTACAAGGACTTCCTCAGTAATATAGAAACCGTCACGGTCACACCGGCCCCGCTGGGCGTCCTTTTGAAAGCCACGCCCGACCCCGTACCCTACGGCACAGACCCGGGCGCCATCGTGTACGACTGGTCGATAGACCCCGGCGCGCCCTGGCTGGGAGGTGGCTACGACGGCTTCAGCAACGAGCCGGATATTGACGTGACAAGCGGCTATACGGCAACCACAAACGCTGGGCAAACGCTGGGCCTGTACTTTGCTGCGGCGCCGGTGCTGCAGCAAAACCAGAATGGCTTTGAGAACTATACGCTGTCCTGGTCTGGCACGCTGGATGTGGAGGCTGCGGAACTGGCAGGTACGCTGGAGCTGGATGGCATCGAGGGCGTGTATACGGCTTCGCCGGATTACTTTGCCACGGTAAAGACGGCCGGCGGTTTCAACGGGCCGTATACCCTCAGCTACCAATACAAGACGCCCGCGGACGCTAGCTGGCAGGATGCCGGAACCTCCCCCCGGTTCGAGGAGGTGGCCACCTACCAGGTGCGGGCCATCGCGACGGCGGCCAGCCCGGACTATACGGGTTCTGTCACCAGCGCGCCCGTGGATGTGAAAATCACACCCGCCGGCCTGGTCGTCACACCCACCGCGTCGCCCGCAAGCGTGGCCTATGGCACCGCCCCGGCCGCCATCTCCTACGGCTACACGGTGACCAGCTGGCTGGGCGGCAACTACGACGGCTTTGCCACCGCCCCGGTGGCGGGCAGCGCGTACACAGACACAAGCCCCGCCGGCACGCCGGTGCCGCTCGGCTTTACGACACAGCCGGTGGTGGAGGACAACCTCTACGGCGCTCCCAACTACGCCGTGGCGCTGGGCGAGGGAAGCCTGGCGGTGACGGCCGCCGAAATCGACTTTGGCGACCTGAAGGTGAACGACCAGACCAAGGTGTACACAACGGCCGACCCGGCAAACAGCCTGAACGGCTGGCCGGGCGGGCTCGACACCCGCAGCGTTTCCGGCGCCAGCCTGCGCCTTGGCAGCTTGGCCCTCGCCGCCAGCCTTGACCCCGGCGATTTTACGGTCAGCTTCAGCCGTGTGCCGGGTGAAGATGTGGATACCGGGGCGGGTTATACCATCAGCGCGACGATCGTATCCAACAGCCCCAACTATATCGTGGTGGGGCAGCCGGCAGACGGCAAGCTGAACATCACGCCCGCGCACGTCACGGTGCAGGGCGACACACTGGGCATCATCTTCGGCGCCAGGATACCCGACGCCACGGCGCAGGTGCTGGACAAACCGGCCGCGGGTGTGGAGGTGGTGTATACCGCCGCCTATGACAGGGCCGTGGACGGTGCGGGAAAATATGAGATCGTCGTGACGGCGGACCCGGACAAAAACCCTAACTATATCGTAAGCACGATAAATGGGAGCCTGACTGTTGCGCCCATAGGCACAGAGGTACTCATTGTCATCGGCAATCATTTCAAGACCTATGGCGACCGCGACCCCCAATTCACCTCGGCCATAACGGGCCTGCACAAAGGCGATATCCTCCGCTATCTTCTGCGGCGCGCTATCGGTGAAAACGTGACCGCAGACGGGTATGAGATCACCGCCGACCTGCCCGCGCACCCAAACTACAGCAACATCGTGGTCGTGCCCGGCAGGTTCACCATCCTGGAAAGACCGGTGACGCTGACGGCGGGCAGCTATACAAAAACCGAGGGCGCAGAAGACCCGACGTTTGACGCGAGCATCACCGCAGGGAACCTGGTGTTCGAAGACGTACTGGACTACACCCTCGCCCGGACAAACGGGGAGACGGCGGGCAGTTATCCCGTCACCATCACATTGGGAGACAACCCAAACTATGATGTGACAGTGGTGCCCGGTACACTCACCATTGTGGCGGAGGCACCGGCAACGCCCCTCTTCTCCGGCGCCCAACCGCAGACGGGGGTGGGATCAAACCTTGCTTTGTGGCTGGTCGTTGCCCTGGCCGCGGGCGGAGTCATCTTCGGCCTGCTGTATTGGAGGAAAAGATGGGCCAAGTAGTGGGATGACTGTATAACGAACAAAATACGGCGGCCCGGGCTAACTATCCCGGGCCGCCGTATTTTGCTGTGCAATGTGGTTATGCCGTGCGGGCGGCGTGGACGAGGACACGTTCGTCCCGGCCCCCGCCGCTTGTGCAGGTGGAAAGGGTGAGCAGATGCTCCGTCCCTTCCGGCGCGCCCAAAACTCCCGCAAATGCTGCAAAGTCCTTGGCTTGCGGAAAATCCAACCGGTAGGCAGCATCCAGCACGTTGCTTTTCCGGGCGGAGAATATCGTGTATGCCAGTGTTTCGCCTTCTGCCGTGGTGATGATGATCGTCGGGTTTTGTTCGAGGTATTCCCGGTCCAGATAATGGTACAGCCCGCCGAACATGCTGCCGTCCGGTACGTTATGGCCAAAGAGGATCGCATGCTCCGCATCAAAGCCTGCGGTCAACGCGCAATCCAAGAAGATTGCGCCAACCGGGTTTTCCGTGCCCACAAAGGTGGTGTGCAGGTATTTTGCGTTGTCCGGCCCGCGCACCACAGGATAGTCGACCGCTGTGCCCGGAATCTGCAGCCACCCGGCATAATCCGGATTGATGGCGGATAGCGCCCGGGAGGAGTCCGCGGCCGCATCGGCGTCACCGTCCTGGCTTGCATCACCCGGAGTACGCTGCTGCCGGAGCGCGGCGTATTCGCCGCCGGCTTTTCCGTATTCTTGCAGGGGAAGGAGTATCTGCACCGCCGAGAAGAGCATCGCGCCGGCGCACAGCAGGATGGCGACCGTCCAGATGGTTTTTTTCATACGCAGGTCTCCGGTATCCTTTTAATGGGGTGTGGGAATGCGCCCGGCACAACAGTGCCGGACGCAAAGATCCCTTTTAAAAAAGTATACGGCTCCGTCGTTGTCACAAACCAGCGAAAACAGGACAGCATTTGTGAAATTATACTCTTCGCCACGCCTTCTCGCATCCCTGTGGCAGGCCCCGCCTGCGCTTTCCCGCGGGGCGGATAAAATAGGCGGCAACACCAGATTGCCATGCCCGGTCGACCGTAAAAACAGCGCAAGGGTTTCAGGCCCCTTGCGCTGTACATGTTCTGGGGAATGGGGGAGGGACGCGATAGGGAATCAGCCGGGCACATGTTCGGTGGTGTGTTTTCGATACTGCAACGGCGTGAGCCCCATCGCCTTTTTGAATGCTTTAAAAAAATGCTTCGTGTCCACAAATCCCACCAGGGAGGCAATTTCCGCCACTGAATAATTGCTGTCCTTCAGCTTCTTCGCGGCCATGTTGATCCGATATGTTTGCAGATACTGGATGACCGACTCTCCCGTTTTTTCCTTGAACATTTTTGTCAGGTAAGACCCGTTCATGTGCACGACGGCGGCAATTTGGGAGAGGGTCAGCTCCGTCATGTAGTTTTCCTTTATGAACTGGACGGTGTCATAAATATAAGGGTACCGCAACTGTGATTGACGCAGGTTTTTCTTCTTCAGTTTGCGTAAAAGAGCAATCAATTCTTCGCACTCCTGCTCGATAGAGGAATCGAACATAAACCCCGTGCTGTATTTGGAGTTGATGGACAGGGGCAGCTCCCCCTGCGGATAGGCCGAAAGGATGATGCGTTTGATATTGTTGAAGCAGTAGTAGAACAGGTCCAGGTCGAAAGCGGGTTTGATGAGTGAAAGAAGCAGATGGCGGATGCTGTCGGACGCTTTTTCCACATAGTCGCCATACTGCACCGCGTCGGTGATCTGGTCCAGGCAGCGCTGCACGGTAGTGTAATCCACCGGCATGGAGGGCGGAACCAGTTCTTCAATGGTCATCGGCCTTTTTTCTTTACAGAAAAAATGGTTCATCTTGTTGCGCTGGTACAGCTCGTGGAAGGTGCGGATATCTTCGATGCGTTTGATATACGGGCTCATGAAGCAGATGGATGCCTGCCGCTTTCCCACCTCGCACAGGTCATTCGTCAGCTGCTGTACCAGCTGTTTGCGTTGGGCCACGCTCACCGCGTCGAACGCGTTGACGTACACATAGAAGGTGGGGTGTGTCAAGGCGAATGCTTCCCCGCCGTTGTAGCGCTGCAAAACACTGCGGAACTCCTGGATCATACATTCGCCCAGGTAGTTGTAGCAGTTGTGGTTGATCATGTGGTCCGTGTTTTCCATATACGAAAGCTCGCAGATGAACAGGTAGAACCCGTTCTTCGGGTGGAGATGGTAATGAAAGGCGTCGTGGAACTGGATGAAGGTGTTTGTTGTAACACCGCTCAGGATATCGCGTAAGCGGGTTTCGCGGATGTATGTCTCGGGGGTGATCCCAAACAGTTGGTCCCAGGTTTCGTCATGGTAGCTCATCCGCGTGCACTGGTATTGGTCCTGCAGGCAGAGGGCAAACGCCGTCTCGAAAGCGGGTAAAATAGGCGAAGAATCAATGGTCGAGGTGTAGTAGATACTGGATACGCCCCACACGCCAAACAGGATGAGCCTTGGCATCTGTTCCATGTCCCGCAGCTTTGCCAGCATATTCTGCACCTTATGTACGGGGCTCTTCAGTTCGATGACCAAAATGTCCGGTTGCATGGCCCGCACCTCTTGGGCAACACCTTCGCGCAGGGGAGAGGCACCCAATATCGCGTACTGCTCCAAACAGGCGCCGTTTTTGGATAGAAGAGAAAGGATCTTGGGCTGGGCAACAAAATAAACCCCCATCATTTTACTAAACACTCTCCCCCATAGATGGATAAATGTAGATAAAGTATACACGTCGAAGACTCGCAAATCAAGATATTAAACACTTATTACAAAATTTGAGACACTTTTGGGCTTGCGCGATACGCTATTATCAGTATGAACTACAGCGGCGCGCCCATGCCGTGCCGGCACCAGACTTCATGCTCTTCAGGTACATTTCCGCAGAACGAAACATAGTTTATCCAGGGGCGAGTGTGAAACATGAGAGAGAATGCAGACAAAAAGCCAAACGTGATCCTGATCAACTGTGACGACCTGGGGTATGGGGATCTTTCTTGCTACGATTCCGCCGAGCACAGCACGCCTTATCTGGACGGCCTGGCTGCCCAGGGGCGCCGGTTCACAGATTTCTATGTCGGCTCCAGCATGTGCACGCCCTCCCGGGGCTGTTTGTTGACGGGCTGCTATCCGCCCCGCATCGGTTTTGGGGAATTCAACGGCGAGTACGTGCTCTTCCCGGGGGACGATCTTGGCTTGAACCCGGAGGAAACGAGTCTTGCGCGGATGTTTAAAAATGCGGGATACAACACCCTGCATGTGGGGAAATGGCACTGTGGTGATCAACCCGGTTTCCTGCCCACCGACCATGGATTTGATGATTACTACGGCCTGCCGTTCAGCAATGATATGTGCCGCATGACAAGCCGTCCCCACGTGCCGCCCCTGCCACTTTTGCACGGCAGTGAGGTCATCCAGCAGCAGCCGGACCAATCCTCCCTCACCGAACGGTATGTGGAAAAATGTGTGGAGTTCATCCGCGAGAACAGCGGCGCGCCCTTCTTTTTGTACCTGGCGCACATGCACGTGCACCTGCCCCTGTACCCGGCCGCCTGTTTCGCTGCAAAATCCCGCAACGGAGACTATGGCGCCTGCGTGGAGGCCATCGACTGGTCCGCCGGTGTTCTGGTCAGCGCGCTGAAGCAATGTGGCATCTACGAGGATACCATTCTTATCTTCACCTCGGACAATGGCTCCCGGAACGATTTTGGGCCCAGCAACGGGATCTTGCGGGGTACCAAGGCAACCACATACGAGGGCGGGCTGCGCGTGCCGTTCATCGTCCACTGGCCGGGGCACATCTCGCCGGGGGTCAGCGATGGGTTGTTCACGGCGATGGACCTGTACCCCACCCTGGCGAAGATCGTGGGTGGGACGGTGCCGGCCGACCGCGTGATCGACGGCATGGACCTTTCCGAACTGTTGCTGGGCAGAACGGAGACCTCCGCCCGCGACACCTTCTTCTATTACATGGCCAACAATTTGGAGGCTGTGCGCTCGGGCGACTGGAAGCTCCATGTCAGCCGCCGGCCGGGTGCGGGCAAGCCCGGCCCCCATGACGGCACAAAGGGCATCCATTCACAGCTTCACAACAACCTGCCCGTGCAGGAATTGTACAACCTGCGCAACGATCCCGGCGAGATGAACAACGTGTACGCACAGCATCCGGACATCGTCGCATCCCTCATGAAAAAGATCGAGGCCTGCCGCGACGACCTGGGCGATACGTTCACGGGAAAAGCGGGACGGAACGTCCGCCCTGCCGGGCGGGTGGAAAACGCAAAACCCCTCACCGAGTACGACCCCGAACATCCCTATATCATCGCGATGTACGACCGGAACGAGGTGGGCTGAAACAACAGGCGCGGGGCGCTTGCCCGTGCAGAAGCGCCGCAACAGCAGGTGAAACCCGAGGAGGGCAGAATGTCGCGGAATGAATCGTTCAAAGGTGTGGTCCGGCCATCCTACATGGATTCTACGCCCTGGTGGCCCCAAAAGCCGGACCTGTCCGGCAGGCCCAACGTGTTGTATATCCTGCTGGACGATACGGGATACGGCGACCTGGGATGCTACGGCTCGTTGATCGACACCCCCCACATCGACGCGCTGGCGGCCGACGGATTACGCTATACGGACTTCCACGTGAACGCCATGTGTTCCCCCACCAGGGCCAGCCTGCTTACCGGATGCAACCACCACACGGCGGGCATGGGGTACATCGCAGACGTCGACCTGGGATTCCCCAGCCTGAAAGGGCAGGTGGGTCATGATTGTGGGATGATCAGCGAGATACTGAAAGGCGAGGGCTATTCCACGTTTGCCGTGGGCAAATGGCATCTGGTAAGCCCCGAAAACGCCACCCATGCGGGCCCGTTCGACCAATGGCCCTGTGGCCGGGGGTTCGAGCGTTTCTACGGCTTCCTACCCGCCGAGATCACCCAGTTCTATCCCGTGCTGGTGAACGGCAACGAGTATGTGCAGCAGCCTGCACTGCCGGAGGAGGGATACCACTTCAGCGAGGATATGGCCGACCGGGCGATCCGTTACATCGGACAGCAAAAATCCTGTCAACCGGATAAACCCTTCTTCGGCTACGTCGCTTTCGGCGCCCACCATTCACCCTTCCACGTGCCGAAAGAGTACATCGAACGCTACCGGGGGAAGTTTTCAGAGGGATGGGACGCCTGCCGGCAGGCGATTTTCGAGCGCCAAAAACAGATGGGGCTCATCGCACAGGACGCCATCCTCTCCCCGAACGACTACCTCGTAGGGGATTGGGATTCCCGCTCGGAGGAAGAGCAGAGGACACTGGCCCGCTTTTTCGAGGTGTACGCCGGGTTCGTTACACACACCGACGCACAGATCGGCCGAATCGTGGACTATCTGAAAAAAATCGGCCAGTATGACAACACGCTCATCGTTTTTCTGTCCGACAATGGCGCCTCCCCCGAGGGTGGGCGCTGGGGCGTGAAAAATACACTCTACCGCGTGTACACCGAAAGCGACGCCGCCATGCCCAGCCCGCAAGAGGCGGAAGCGTTTGGCTCCGCCGACACAAGCATCCACTACCCCACGGCCTGGGCGCACGTGAGCAACACCCCCTTCCGCATGTACAAAACCTGGAGCTATTCCGGCGGTATGCGGGTGCCGTGCATCCTGTCCTGTCCCGGCCTTATAAAGGACAAGGGTGGGCTGCGCGGGCAGTACCACCACGTGGTGGACATCAACGCGACCGTCCTGGACATCCTGGGCGTGGACGCCCCCGATGAGCTTGGCGGTGTGCCACAGGTCGAAAAACCGGGTATCAGCATGGCCTACACCTTCGCCGACCCGCAGGCCCGCCGCCGCCGGCAGGTGCAGTATTATGAATTGATGGGCAACCGCGCGCTCTGGTGCGACGGCTGGAAGGCTGTGGCGGACCACACACAGAACCCCACATTCGACTTCTACAAGGACAGGTGGGAGCTGTACAACACAGACGAAGACCCCACCGAGATGGTGGACCTGGCCGAGCGTTGCCCGGACAAGCTGCGCGAGCTGGTGGATATGTGGTGGCTGCAGGCTGGCCGGTACGGTGTGATGCCCATGTTGGAGAGCCTGATGAAGCGGCGGGAGGGTTTCATCTCGAAGGACATCATGAAGCCCGACCCCCAGGGCGAGCGCACCTCCCTGCGCATCTACCCCGAGTTCGACATGGGGCCCGGCGTGCGCATCCAGGGGCGTTCCTACACCTCCCGTGTATTTCTCAACTACCGGGAAGGCGACGAAGGCGTCCTCTACGCCTGTGGCGACAACATGGGCGGATACGCGCTGTACATCGAAGAGGGGCGGCTGAAGATGCACTACGACTGGGTATCCTACGCCGATTACCGCGCGGTATCGGACCATGCGCTTCCCGAGGGCGAACTCATTGTGGGCGTGCGGTTTGAGAAAAAGGATGCGTGCAACGGCACCTGCCATCTGGTAGTGAACGGGGAAGCGACCGGTTCGGTGGACATCCACGCACATCCGCTCTTCTCCGAGCACAGCCACATCTTCAGTGTGGGGCGTTTTTCCTCGGTGGCCGTCACAAAGGAATACGAGCCCAAAGGCCTGTGGCACTTTACAGGCAGGATAGACCGGGTGGAATTCGACCTGGACGACGCAGCGGACGACGAGCCGAGGAACCGGCAGGCCGAAGCGTTGGTCAACGACTAGCGGGAAGGAGGGCGCAGGAACCTCACTCCACTTTTTGGGGGAGGGAGACATACGATCGATATTTTACTCGTTTTCACACATCTGAAACCACACAAAAATCGAAAGCAACCCATATATGATGTATACTAAAGAGGGAGGCATTCAAATGAAAAAGGCATTGGCATTGGTATTGACACTATTGCTGGTTGTGGCAACACTGGCCGGTTGTGGTGGAGATGATTCTCCCGCCACAAGCGGCGGCGCCCCCGCCGCATCCACATCGGGCAGCGCGTCCGGCACAGGCGGCAGCCCGCAAGAGATGCTGGAAGTGAAGATGAGCTGCCAGTATGCGGTGCAGCAGGGCGTGCCCTTTATGGCTGCCCAAAACCAGGATCTGTTCACAAAGTACGGCATCCAGATCCAGGACCAGGTCCCATTCTACTCGGCGGGCGCGCCCCAGTTGGAGGCACAGCCGGGCGGCGAATGGGAGATCGGGCTCATCGGCTACACGGCCGCCATCACGGCTGCCACCAAGTACGACATGGAGATCATCGGCATGTGCGGTTTTGACAACGGGGACCAGGTCCTCTGCCGCACCGACAGCGACATCTACAAAGAGGGCACGGGCCACATCGACGGCTACCCCAACATCTACGGGTCGGCGGACACCTGGCGCGGAAAGACGATCATCACCACCCTGGGCACCACCCGGGACGTCTGCCTGCAGCTGGTGCTGGCCACAATGGGCCTTACCTACGACGACGTTACGATTTTGAACATGGACAACGAGAGCAGCAAGACGGCCTTCGAGTCCGGCCAGGCTGATCTGTGGCTGCCCACCAGCACAAGCGCCGCGCAGGCGTTGGTGGCCCACGACGACTACGCCAGCATCGCGAACATTGCTGACGTGGACTGTGCAATGTTCAACACCATCGTCGCCACCCGGTCGTACCTGGCCGAGAACGAGGACGCCGCCGTGCGCTTCCTGGCCACCTTCCTGGACGCCTCCCTGTGGTGCCACGAGGATGCAAACAAGGACACCATGGCGGACTACTACATGCAGCTGATGAAGGAAAACCAGGGTGTGGAGTATACGCCGGACGAGGCGGCCGCGTGCGTAGATCTCGTCAATTTCCCGGACCTTGCCTTCTTCGAGGGCCTGGGTGAAACGAGCTCGAGCGGGATGACGGACTTCCAGGATTACTGCGCCAAGTTTTTCGACGCCCATGTGATGGTGGGCATCGCAGACGAGGCCGACAAGGAAACGGTGCTGAACGCCTGCAATACGACCTACCTGGACAAGGCCATCGAGCTGTACAAGACAGACAACGCCTAAGACCATACATGCCGGCGGTGGCGCCTCCTCCAGTGCGGAACCTCCTTGGCGCCGCCGCCGGCATCCCATATTTATAAACACGGCACAGCTGCGACGGATATGAACCCCATATCCGGCAGCAAACAGGGGGAAGAGCGTTATGGGTTCCATGGAAGAGCGCCGCCTTCGCGCGAAGGCCGCGGAGCTGGCCGGCATACGCAGAAGGCGCCTGAAACTGACGATCCTCAGCATCGCGAGCATTGTCGTGGTGCTGGCAGCCTGGCAGGCCATTGTTTCATTCCAGCTTGTAAACACTCAGTTCCTGGCCTCTCCTATCGAGGTCGTCCAAACCATCATACGCAAGTTCACAGACAAGCGGCCGGATGGCCACCTGCTCTACCAGCACATCCTCGCAAGCCTGCAGGTCGTGTGGGTCGGCTTCCTGTTGGGCGCGGCCATCGGCATACCGGTCGGGCTTATAATGGGCTGGTTCAAGGTAGGCAACCGGGTGCTCCGCCCCATTTTCGAGCTGTTGCGCCCGGTCCCCGGCCTCGCGTGGATCCCCATCGTGATCATCTTCTTCGGTGTGTCCACCTTTTCGCGGGGGATCATCATCTTCTTCGGTGCGTTCGTGTCCATTGTCCTGAACACCTATACCGGCATCCGCTCCACTAACCAGACGCTCATCAACGTGGCCAAGACCTGCGGGGCATCCAATCTGAAGGTTTTCTGGAAGGTAGGCATCCCCTCGGCAATGCCCATGATCTTTGCCGGGTTGCGCACCTCGATTGGCATGTCCTGGGGAACCATCGTTGCGGCGGAGATGCTCGGCTCTTCCATCGGCCTTGGGTTCCTCATCCAATACGCCCGCTCGTTCGCCGATGTGGGGCTCATCATGGGCGGTATCCTGGTCTTGGGCATCTGCGGGCAGTTGTCCAGCATGCTTGTGCAGGCGGTGGAGAGCATCGTGCTGCGGTGGAGGCCCAAATTCAATGAAAAATAAAACGGGTAAAGTTTCAAAAGACCACTTCAAAACGACGATATCCTACCTACAGTCCCTCATTGGCATCGTCCTTTTTCTGGCCGTATGGGAGGTGCTGGCGCTCGCCACCGGCCTCATCCCCACGCCCTTCCACACCATCGGGCGGCTGTTCACCATCTGGCCCACCTCCATCAACAACGTGTCCATGCTGGGGCACGTCCTCGTCAGCCTCAAGCGGGTGCTTATCGCCCTGCTGTTCGGCTGCATTGTGGGCATCCCTCTGGGTGTGGCAATGGGATGGAACCCGCGCTTCCGCGCGGTCGTCAAACCCATCTTCGAGACACTGCGCCCCATCCCGCCCCTTGCGCTGGTGCCGCTTATCACCCTGTGGCTGGGCGGCAACGACCTCTCCCGCATACTCATCGTGTTCTTCGGCGTCGTCATGCCCATCGCTATCAACTCGAACGCAGGCGTGGATATGGTGCCTCTCATCAACATCGACGTCGGCCGCATCTTTGGCGCCAACAGGCGCAACCTGCTCTTCGACATCGTCCTGCCAAGCTCCTTGCAGGCGATATTCGCAGGCATCCGCGTCGCTCTCAGCGCCGGCTGGGCCGTGCTGCTGGCGGCGGAAATGATCAACGCGCGCAGCGGCATAGGCTTTTTGATCATGAACGGCAATAACTTCGGCGATATCGAACTGTCCATCGTGGGTATGATTCTGCTGGGGCTCCTGGGCGCGCTGTTCGCCGTTGCGTTCGATTATCTGGAAAGGTGGCTTTGCCCTTGGCTGAGGAAATGATCCTGCAGGCGGAAAACATCTGCAAAACCTTCTTTTCAAAAGGAAGCGACCTGGACGCCATCGAAGATGTCTCCATCGACGTGCGGCGCAACGAGTTCCTCATCATTTTGGGGCCGGGGCAGTGCGGTAAAACTGTTTTCCTCAACATTTTATGCGGGCTGTTGAAATCCACCTACGGCACCGTCACCATGGACGGAAAACTCGTGCAGGGGCCGGACCCCCGCTTTGGGTTCGTCTTCCAGAAAACGGGGCTTTTCGAGTGGCGCACGGCGATAGAGAACGTGGAGATCGGCCTTAAATACCGGGGCGTCCCCAAAGCAGAGCGGCGCCGGGTGGCGCAGAAGTACATCGACATGGTGGGGCTGAATGGTTTTGAAAATGCGTATCCCAAGCAGCTCTCGGGCGGCATGAAGCAGCGCGTGGGCATCGCCCGGGCGTACACGGCCGATCCGGAAGTCCTCCTGATGGACGAGCCCTTTGGCGCGCTGGACGCCCAGACCCGGTATGCCATGCAGGAAGAGATTTTGAAGATATGGTCCGGTGAGAAGCGGACGGTCATCTTCGTGACCAACAATATCGAAGAGGCTGTCTACCTGGGCGACCGGATCATCCAGTTCTCCCAGCGGCCCGCAAGGGTGAAGGAGATCTATGATCTGTCCGACATGCCGCGCCCGCGGGACTATATGGACGAGAAGTTCCTGCACATCCGCAAACGCATCTCTGACAGCGAAGAGCTGACGCTGGAATGAGGGAGGAAAAGATGGGAACCGAAGATTACAAGGTCGTCGTGCGGGACCTGTGCAAAAACTATGACTCCCTCGAAGTGCTGAAAGACTGCAACTTCAATGTGCGCCGGGGGGAGTTCCTCTGCGTGGTGGGTCCTACCGGCTGCGGGAAAACGACCTTCCTGAACGCACTTACCTGTCTCATCCCCCTCACAAGCGGCGAGATATTGATTGACGGCGAGCGGGCGGACCCGCAAAAACACAACCTGTCGTTTGTGTTCCAGGAGCCGTCGGTCATGCCCTGGCTGACGGTGGAGGACAATATCAAATTCGGGCTGAAGATCAAAAAATATCCCAAAGAATACATCGAGGAACAGACGAACAAGGTCATCAACCTGATGGGCCTGAACAAATACAGGAACTGCTACACCCACGAGCTTTCCATGAGCGCGGAGCAGAAGGTGGTGGTGGGGCGGGCTTTCGCCCTCAACCCCGACCTGCTCTTGATGGACGAGCCCTACGGGCAGATGGACATCAAGACCCGCTTCTACCTCGAAGACGAGGTGATCCGGCTATGGCAGGAGCTGGGCAGCACGGTCATTTTCATCACCCACAACGTGGAGGAAGCCGTATACCTGGCCCAGCGCGTGCTGGTACTCTCCCAAAAGCCTGCCTCGGTGAAGGAGAGCATCGACATCGACCTTCCGCGCCCGCGGGATATCGCTTCTCCGGAATTCATCGAATACCGGATGCATATCACCGAGATGTTGAAGTGGTGGTGACGGCCGCCCGCCGCCTGTGCGGGGCCGGCCGCAATTGGAAAGAAAGCCGCCCCAAAGGCCAACCCGGGGGCGGTTTCTTATTGATAAAGGAGAACACGGAATGCCCTTGTACTTCATCATCAGCCTGCTGGCTTCCATCATAGGGGCCATCTGCGGCATCGGCGGCGGGGCAATCATCAAGCCGGTACTCGACCTTTTCGCGCTGGATGACATATCCACCATCAGCTTCCTCTCCGGCTGCACTGTGTTGGCTATGAGTCTTTACTCGGTCGCCAACACTGCACTGCAAAAAGAACGGGCGATCGATTTCCGGTTTTGTACCCCGATTGCCGTGGGGGCGGCCCTTGGGGGCGTGCTGGGCAAAGTGCTGTTCGAGGCTATCCTGTATGTTTCTGCAAACCCGCAATTGGTGGGGCGGGCGCAATCCATCTGCATGATCGCGATAACGGCCACAACGTTTGTATACACGCTTTTCAAGGGGAGGATAAAGTCCCTCCATGTGCGAAAGATGCTGCCGCGCATCGTCATCGGCCTGGCGCTGGGCATACTGTCCAGTTTCCTGGGCATTGGCGGCGGCCCCATCAAGCTGGTAACCTTCTTTTTCTTTTTCAGCATGGACACGAAAACAGCAGCACAATACAGCCTGTATACCATTCTGGTAAGCCAGGTCGCCAGCCTGCTTACATCATGGCTGACCGGCAGCATACCCTCATTCAACACAATGTCTCTTGTGTGGATGGTGGCGGGCGGCATTTTGGGAGGCGTTATTGGGCGCGCACTGGCAAAGAAGATAAGCAACAAATCTACAGATGCGGTGTTTTTGGCCGCAATGGGAGCCATCATCTGCATCTGTGTTTATAATATGCGATAGTACGCACTAATTTCCACATTGTGCGCCCCGGCGGCTTCGTCGCCATATTGCGCTGTCTGCGAGTGCAAGTCTGCAGGCTTTTTTGGCGATACTGCTTTTCAATAAATGGAATAGAAGCACCATGGCTTGCGGATGTTCTTCCACAGGAAGGTGTGTTTTGGCGTAGGCCATCGATGGTTCGAGCCCATAACAACAAAAAAGCCGTAAGTACACAGAGTGTACTTACAGCTTGGTGGGAGAAGTCGGATTCGTTTTAGTACAGTAAAAAATAAGTGCAGAACCGCCAAATTGCTATGTCTGGCTGACTGTGAAAATAGCGCAAGGGACTTAGAAGCCCATGCGCTGTTTTGATTTCATGACAAGACCCAATGAAAATAGCGCTATGCCCGATGGCGCGCTTTGAAAACGACCAGAGCGACAAGACCTGAAATAGATGTGCAAAGTATTCCGATGAGCGGCAACAGCGGCAGGGTATCGCCGGGGGTGGTGCCAGAGCCGGTCGAACTGCCGGAACCAGAACTACTGCTACTACCTGAACTGCTGCCACCGCTCGAACTGCTGCTGTCGGAGCTGCTGGAACCGCTGTCCTGCACGGTGATGGTGGTTTCCTCTGTCACCACTGCGTCGTCGCGCACCCAGCTGCCGTTTTCCTGCCGGTAGAGGTTGTAGCTGACGGTGAGGGTGTAGGTCCCCGGCTTCTGAATGGCGGCGCTGGCCTTATACGGCCCGCCCACCTTGAAGACGCCCGGGGTCACCCCGGCAGAAGATGAAAAGCTGTATGCGCTGGGCATAAAGAGGGTGCTTGCCGTGGGGCTGGCCTTGCCGTACTGGCCCTGCTTGTCCCCGGTGGCTGAAAAAGTAAACTTCTCGCCCGCCTTCACACGCTTTGGTGCTTGGATGCTGTTCTGGGTCGGGTCTGCCTGGGCATAGGGCGTCGCCTGCGCCGCGGCCGATTTGTTCCCCTCGCCGCCGCCGGTGTCGATAGCGGCCACCTCAAAGGTGTAGCTTTGGCCGTTCATAAGCCCGGTGGCGGTGTAGCTGGTGCCGGTAACCGGCGCATTGTTCACCTTTTGGCCGTCCACATAGATGTTGTAGCCTGTCGCCCCTGCCACGGCGCCCCAGCTCAGGGCCGCCTGCCCGTCGCCGCCTGTTGCCGAAAGGGTCGTGGGCGCGGGCAGCTTCTGGGGTGTGGCGTTCAGGCTCGCCTCGGCCCCCTCGCCGCCCAGCCAGTCCACCGCCTTCAGGGTGTAGCTGTACTGCCTGCCGCCCGCAAGGCCGGTGTCGGTGGTGCTGGTGCCGGTCAGAGGGCCCGATGTATTCACCAGGGTGCCGTCCCGGTAGAGGTTAAAGCCCACGGCGTCGTTCTGGTCGGCCCAGCTCAGGGCCACCTCGCCAGTGGCCGGCGTGGCCGCAAAGCTGCCCGGCGCCGCCGGGACGGTCAGGTTGACTTTGAGGGTATAGTCCGCGCCCGCCGCGCCGCTGCAGGCGGTGGGGGAGAGGGTGTAGCTTTTGGGGCTGCCGGGCGCAAGGCCGGTGGTATCCAGAGCGGTGACGCCGCTGATTGCGGGGTCTGCGCCGCCATAAGCCATGGTGGCCCCGGCCGAATCACTCGCGTCAAAGACGAAGGTGGGGCAGAGGTCGCCGTAATCCAGGATGCCCGCCGGCAGGGTCACCTCATAGTTGCGCCCGCCTGTAGGGGTGGCCGCGTACCCCCCGATGGAGAGGGGCGTGAGGCCGTCCAGGTTGGTGCCGGTGGGCTGGCCCAGCGGCGGCGCATTGGAACTGCCGTTGGCGCCGTCCGCCCCGCCTATGGCCCCACCGCCATAACCCGCGAAATAATTGCCTGTCGACACCGCGTTGGGCCCGCCGTTGCCGCCGGCACTACTGCCGGCACCACCGCCCGCCGCACCGCCCGCGCCGCCGTGGTAGCTGGCAGAATAGCCGGGCAGGGTGAAGGTTATGGGGATATTCGTCGCGCCGCCGTTGCCGCCGTTAGGGATGCTCCCGTCGCCGCCCCTGCCGCCTCCGCCGCCGATTGCGGCCCCGCCGCCTCCGCCGCCGTCGCCGGGATTAAAGCCATTGGCGCCGTCACCGCCGATGGCCGAAAGGGGCAGGGTATAGAGGGTAACGGTTCCATCGCCGCCGCTTCCGCCGCCGATACCCGCCCCGCCGCCGTCTCCGGCCGCCGCATTTCCGCCAACGGCGTTTACCTCGCCACCGGTGATGGTCACCGTGCCGTCCCCCTCCCGGCCGCCGCCGATGCCGGCGCCGCCGTTGTCGCCGGTGGCCGTTACCCGGCCGCCGTTGAGGGTGGGTGTACCCGTGCCTCTGTCGCCGCCGCCGATACCCGCGCCGCCATCCCTGCCGGTGGCCGTTACGGTTCCGCCGTTGATGGTGGGCGCGCCCTCGCCGGAAAGGCCGCCGCCGATGCCCGCCCCATTGTTTACGCCGGTGGCATCTACCCTGCCGCTGTTGATGGTGATGGTGCCGCTGGCCTGGCTAAGTCCACCGCCGATGCCCGCGCCGAACCACGTGCCGGTGGCCGCAAGGCCGCCCGGGCCGTTCACGGTCAGGGTGGCGCCGGTGGGCGCCTCCAGCCCGGCGCGGTCACTGCCGCTGGTCAGGGTGCTCGCACCCAAAAGGTTTACTGTTACATCCGCGCCGCTGGCAACCGCAAAGGCGCAGGCCTTTGCGGTCGCCGAAACGTCAATAACCGCGTCCCGCAAAAACACGGTGGCACTTACCCCCGCCGCCGCCGAGATCACGGCCCCGTTTGCGGCAATAGTGCCGCCGTAGGTGCCCTCAATCAGGTAGGTTTTGCCGTTCTCCAAAACGACGGGCACATCTGAAGCCGTGCCGGTGAAGCTGATCACGGTGGGGTTGTCCGCCGTGCCGTCCGGGGCCAGTGCATGGGCGCTGATGCCCAAGTGCTGCCCACCTCCCCATTGCATGGCAGGCAGCAACGCCGCCAGCAACAGTGCCACCACAGGCAGCAGTGCAGCTATGCGTGAAAACCGGTTCGCTCGTTTCAGCATGTGGTGCTCCTCCCCGAAGTTCCCTAAAAAACGCCAAATGCGGACGGATTTGCATTTTTATGAAATTATATTTACTATACCATAGGAACCGCACAGTTTCCAACTGTTTTTGCTTTGAAGAATCATAGGGAATACGCGTATACATTCACGGGCGCAAAACGGCCCGGAAATGCCGGCCAGTGTGGGTAGAATAAAAATAATCCGCATATCATACGAAGATATGCGGATTATTTTTTGATGGGAGAAGGCGGATTCGATTTAGTACAGTAAAATAATAAGTGCATCACCGCTGAATTGCAATGTTTGACTAACTGCGACAATGCCAAGTGTGCATAAAGGAGCACCCCCAAATAGCACCGCCCCGCGAATGACAGCCGAATATGGGAATATATAGCTTGGCTTTTGCGCAAAGAAGGACGCCAAATGGATAAAACCGTGGCGTCCTTCGTCCATTTACACGATTTATTGTGCTCTTCGCAATCCGGCAGTTCGATTGCACTGTAGTTGCCTCAAACTTGCGGATGCAGTTGTTGATGAGGTACCCCAACGTCATAATCGGCTTTGGGGATTGCGTCTTTTTCGTGTCTTAGGTTAATAGGCACGAATTTTTTATTCCCCTTGACAAAGTAGAGCTCTACCTATATACTATTGAGTAGAGTTCAACCTAATTTTCAGAGGTGAAATAATGGAAGGATACGACTACTATATTCGCGCTATTGCCTTTGGGATGCGCTATCAAAACGACTTGAGCCTAACCGCTCATGGCATTACGAATCAACAAGCGCGGCTGCTTGGTGACATTCATGACAGGATAAAAACAGGCAGCGAGATCAGCCGCAAGGCACTTTCTGAATCAATGGGTATCAGCGGCCCATCGGTCACAAGCCTTTTGAATGGACTTGAAAAAAGCGGGTTTATCCTTCGACATCAAGGCGATGAAGATGGGCGTACGATGCGGATTGAAATGACCGCAAAAGCAAGAAAACTGATTGATGAAACGGAAAATGTATTTGAAGAAACCGAGCAGAAGCTATTGCAAGGATTTACGGACGAACAGAAAAAAGCCTTTTTAAAGATGCTGCAAAAAGCCTGTGAAAACATAGACGTAAACAACCGCGCTTAATTGCGCTTTCTTTTGTCCAAATAGGTAGAACTCTACCAATAAAAAGGAGATGTTCATTATGAACAACAACACAAATAATGCAATGTATTATCTCGAAAAAGCGCCAGTGCCCAAAGCCATTATGCACATGGCAATCCCTATGATATTGGGTATGGTTGTCAACATGATCTACAATATTACGGACGCCTATTTTATTGGTATGCTGAACAGCACATCCGCGCTGGCCGCCATCACATTGGCACTTCCGTTCACCACAGTTTTAATGGCGCTCGGTGAACTGTTCGGCACAGGAGGCAGCACCTATATTTCCCGGCTGCTCGGTGAAAAAAACAAGAGTGGCGTGAAAAAAGCGTCCTCTACAAACTTTTATCTTTCGCTTCTGACCGGCATATTGTTTGCTCTTATCTGTCTACCGTTCCTGAACTCAATTATGAATGTCTTGGGCGCAACCGGTGAAGCATTTACCTCTACAATAGATTATGTCCTACCTTTTATGATTGGCGCTCCGTTCGTAATCGCTAATTTTACTCTGGGGCAAACTGTTCGCGGCGAGGGCGCAGCGAAAGAATCCATGATTGGCATGATGATCAGTGTCGTCGCCAACATTATTCTTGACCCTATTTTCATTTTCCCACTTGGACTGGGTGTGATGGGAGCGGCCATTGCCACGGTGATTGGCAACGCCTGTGCGGTAATATACTATGTCTGGTATTTGCACAGGAAAAGCCCTGTGCAGAGTGTTTCGATAAAGGATTTCAAACCCACAGGCGATATGCTCGGCAATATCTTCAAGATTGGAGTATCCGCGTTCCTGCTTTCCTGTTTCCTGATTGTATCCAGCCTTTTATTCAACAACTACGCCATGATATATGGCGACTATGTGGTGGCTTCGTTTGGCGTGGCGAACCGTTTGTGCCAGATTTCGGATTTCATCGGCATGGGGCTATATATGGGCGTGGTGCCGCTCATCGCTTTTTCCTATGCGGCGGGCAACACCGAGCGGCTGGGCAAGGTGCTGAAAACGACCGCGATCTATCTCGTTGGCATTGTTTTGGGGATTGCCATCATCCTGTTTGTATTCCGCACACAGGTAATAGGGCTGTTCAGTTCTGACCCGGAAGTGATTGCGGCGGGTGAAGAAATATTAACCGCCCTTCTCGCGTCCACCTTGTTTGCCGGGCTTTCAGGATTATTCACAAGTATGTTTCAAGCCTTCGGGAAAGGCGTGCAATCCAACACTATGTCTGCGGCAAGAGGAATTGCGCTGATTCCGATTATTATTGCCGGAAATGCCCTGTTCGGGCTGGACGGCGTGATCTGGTCGATGACTGTGGCCGAGTTTTGCGCGTGTGCGATAGGCGCTTGCCTGTGGCGCCTATCCAAACGCAAAATAATGGATATGCCAGTGGAGGAGCGCATGGCGTTTGAGCCGGAGGTGGTATAGTTTTTTTGTTGCTGTAATCCGCTTTCTTGACCGAAGGCCGATTAACGTATTGTAAAAGATAATACTGGCAAACGCTGGCTTCAATTAATAGAAAGATGGACGGCGCAACATGCAATAACGCTATCACATAAGATTGATAGCGTTATTGGTGCTGTTCAAAAAGTTTGGCCTAATGAAACATCCCCTTTCTTGGCCGGAGTATTTTTGACCGATTTTGGAGCGAAAAAGGTTGGAAAAAGAATAAGACAAACCCTCAAACCCTTGATATAATGGGATTTGTTCGGTTTGTCTTATACGGGCACAGCGCGGTGTCCCTGCTCGTTGAGGACGGCAAGAGCCTCAAACAGATCGGTGAGTTACTGGGGCATACTAACCCCAATACAATCAACCGATATGCCCATTTACAGCATCAGGCTAAGGTTGAAATGGTACAGTCTATCGCAAGCAAAATTTTCGCTTAGTTGGAAATCCATTGAATATCCATTGAACTTTGTCCCAACCCCGTATAGTGATACCAATCCAAGAGTGAGGGGATGTATAATAAAATCAACTCAAGAGGAGGTATCGAAAGATGGCAAAACAGAACTATACGGCAGAGCAGATTATCATTAAATTGCGCGAAGTTGAAGTA
>JAVBQQ010000045.1:0-8302 GCA_031548875.1 Oscillospiraceae bacterium | reverse complement strand
CCAGCGGCTCCGGGGGCTTTTTTTCGCCCTCGTCCTCCTCGTCCATCGGGGGCAGCGTGCCGCCCTCCATCAGGATGCGGAACTGGTCGCCGGATATCTTCTCCCGCTCCAGCAGCGTGTTCGCGATCAGGTTCAGCTGGTCCATATGCTCGGCGAGGATGGCGCCGGCCGAATCGAACGCGTCGTCCAGCAGGGTGCGTATCTCGGCGTCGATCTCGCTGGCAATTTCTTCAGAATAGTTGCGCCCGTGGCCGATATCCCGCCCGAGGAAGGTCTCCCCGGGGTCGGAGTCGTATACGACGGGGCCCAGCTTGTCCGAAAAACCGTAGCGGGTCACCATGGCGCGCGCCAGGTTGGTGGCGCGCTCCAGGTCGTTGGACGCGCCGGTGGAGATGTCGTCCAGCACCAGCTTTTCGCTCACCCGGCCGCCCAGCATGGAGACGAGGTTCTCCAGCATCTGTGTGCGGGTGCGGAACTGCACGTCCTCCTCCGGCCGGTACATGGTAAAGCCGCCGGCTGGGCCATGCGGGATGATGGTGATTTGGTGCACGGGGTCGCTTGTGTCGCAGTAATAGGCGGCCACGGCGTGCCCCGCCTCGTGGAAGGCGGTCAGCCGGCGTTCTTTTTCGGTAACCACCTTGCTCTTCTTCTCGGGGCCGGCCATCACCTTGATGCTGGCCTCCTCGATATCCACCTCGGTGATGGCCTTGCGGCCGCGCCGGGCGGCCAGCAGCGCCGCCTCGTTCACCAGGTTTTCAAGGTCCGCCCCTGTGAAGCCGGGTGTGGTGCGGGCGATGATCTTGAGGTTGACGTCGGGCGCCAGCGGCTTTTCGCGGGTGTGTACCTGCAAGATCTGCTCGCGGCCCTTCACGTCCGGGATGCCCACGTACACCTGCCGGTCAAAACGGCCGGGACGCAGCAGCGCACGGTCGAGGATATCCGCCCGGTTGGTGGCAGCCACCACGATGACCCCTTCGTTGCCGTCGAAGCCGTCCATCTCTACCAACAGCTGGTTCAAGGTCTGCTCGCGTTCGTCGTGCCCACCGCCCAGGCCCGCGCCGCGTTGGCGGCCCACGGCGTCGATCTCGTCGATGAACACGATGCAGGGCGCGGTCTTCTTGGCTTTGTCGAACAACTCGCGCACGCGGGAAGCGCCCACGCCCACGTACATCTCCACAAAATCAGAGCCGGAGATGGAGTAGAAGGGCACGCCGGCCTCGCCCGCGCAGGCACGGGCCAACAGCGTTTTGCCGGTGCCTGGTGGACCCACCAACAGCACGCCGTGGGGGATGCGCGCACCCAGCACACTGAACCGCCGCGGGTTCTTGAGGAACTCGACGATCTCCTCCAGCTCCTCCTTCTCCTCGTCGGCGCCGGCCACATCCTTAAAGGTGGTCTTGCTCTTGTTTTCGGCCTGGTTCTTCACCTTCGCCTTGCCCACATTCAGCGCGCCCTTGCCGCTGGCATCGCCTTGCTGGAACATGATGAAGTAGAAGAACACACCCAGCGCCACCAGCAAAACGATGCAGGGCACAAGGTAGATCCACACCGAGTTGTCGCCCGAGTATTTGAAGTCGTAAACAAGATCCTTGCCGGGGTGTTCCTTTTCGAAGGTGTCGATATACTCCTGCAGGTTGGTCAGGAAAAGGTAATTGTACGGCATCTTGTACCGCCGCACATCTGTTTCCCCGTCCAGGCGGTACTCCAGGTTGCCGTTGCCGGCATCGAATGTGAAGTCGACCACCTTGCCATCTTCAAAATAGGAGATGATCTCCGAATATTTCACACTTTCGCCCTGCTGCGGGATGTTCATCACGAACACAACAAGCAGCAACGCCACTACCCCGAGTATGATCACAATATTTATGATGCGGGGTTTTTTCTTCAAACAATCAGCTCCTATGGGTGTCAGTTTGGGGCCGGTGAGGGCCTATTCGAACGAGTGGATCTCCGGTTTCAGTATGCCGATATAGGGCAGGTTGCGGTAGCGCTCGGCATAGTCCAGCCCGTAGCCCACGAGGAACTCGTCGGGCACCTCGAAGCCGCAATAATCGGGCTGGATGGGCACCCTGCGGCGCAGGGGTTTGTCCAGCAGGGTGACGACCCGCAGCGAGGCCGGCCCACGGTCGCCCAGCAGTTTGGTCAGGTAGGCCAGCGTACGGCCGGTGTCCAGTATATCCTCTACGATGAGCAGGTCCATACCCTCGAGGTCGGTGTCATTATCCTTGGTGATGCGCACCACACCGCTGGAACGCACACCCGAGCCGTAGGACGAAACGGCCATGAAATCCACCTGGGCAGGCACAGTCAATGTGCGCATCAGATCCGCCATGAAGACGAAGGATCCCTTCAGCACGCTGAGCATGAGCAGGTTCTTGCCCTGGTAGTCGCGGGAGATTTCCGCCCCCAGCCGCGCAACGGCGGCGGCAATGTCCTCCTGCGTGAACAGGATGGTGTCGATATCACCTTTAAAGCCGTCCATCTCCTGCGCCCCTTCCTCTTGCGGTAATGGGAACCCCGTATCCTGAAACGAACGTCAACGCTCCTTCTGACATATCTGCAAGATGCGCCTGGTGTCTGCGCCCAGCTGCAGGCCGCTGGCAAAGCCCTCGCCCCACAACCACAGCACCTGTCCGGGTACCGCCCCGGCCAGCAGCGGCAGGCCCTGCCGCCTGTCTTGTGGCATCTTCTGCTCGTTCATCCATTTTTTCAGCGTTTTAGTCACACGCCGCGTCGGGAAAGAGAACCGGTCGGACTGCCGGCGCGTTCGGAACACGCCGCATAATATTTTATCATAGTCTGCCCAAAAGGTTAAGCTTTTTTGCGGAAAATTTTCCTCGACAGCCGCTGCGGGACATTGGGATTGCACAGAAGGCCCGCACAGCGACACCTGCAGCGAATATCCGCCCGGCAGCGTCAGTTCTCCCTGCTTCAGCGCTTCGTCCAAAGATAACTGATATCCGAACACTTCCTGTATATCACATTGCCCGCGCGAATCCTGTCGGGCATTGGGCGTGTTGGGGTCAAGTTGTAAAATCCCGCCCTTGTTGCGAACCACGCGGCCGCCGGGCAGGGTGGTGGCCGGCGCAACGCCCAGCGCCACCTCTTCCAGCCGCGCCAACGCCGCGCGGTCGGCCGCGGGGCCGGCCAGCATACCCAGTGCCTGCAGGCGCAGCGGGGCGGGCGCCTTTGCAAGGATGGCCGCGTCCAGCTGCAGGGCGGGGTCTGCCTGCCAGGAGGGCGTCGAATCCGGCGCGCCATTGTTTCGGCCGTCAACCTTCGCCGTGCGCAGCAGTCCTTCCCCTTCGGCGGCAAGGTAGCCGTCCAGCGCGCGCATATCATCCGCCATGCGCGCAAGGCAGGCCGCAGCACCGGGATGCGCGCGCTCCAGCAACGGCATCACCTCGTGGCGCAGCCGGTTGCGCGTAAAGGATACGTCGGCGTTGGTCTCGTCGTTCACATAGGCAAGGCCCTGCCGCGCACAGTAGGCCTCCACCCACGCGCGGGGCACCTCCAGCAGCGGGCGGATAAACGGGCCCCGACGTGGCGCGATGCCTGAAAGGCCGCGCGGGCCGGACCCGCGTATTGCATGGAAAAGCACCGTTTCTGCATTGTCTGATTGCGTGTGCGCCGTGGCTATCTTTCCGCCATGTTCGTCGGCTAAACGCTCAAAAAAAGCGTAACGCAGCCGCCGGGCCCACGCCTCCACACCCTCGCCCTGCGGGCGGGGGGTGTTTGCCATCTCGCCCCGCCCTTCAAAGAGCGGCACATCCCGCTCGGCACACAGTTCCCGCACGAAATCCGCATCCCTGCGGGAGGCTTCCCCCCGCAGGCCGTGCTCAAAATGGGCGGCCGCCAGCTGGATGTCCAGTTCCTCCCGCTTTGCGTGCAGCAGGTGGAACAGGGCAATCGAATCTGCCCCGCCAGACAGCGCCACGATGACGTAGTCGCCGGGGGCAAGCAGCCCATTGCGGGCGATGGTGTGCAGCACCGTCTGTTCCATACACATCGCTAGTATGCGCGCTCGGAGAAGCGTGTATGCGCGCCGTCCCACATCATCTCCACCGTGGCGGTGTCGCCATGGCGATTTTTGGCAATGATGCATTCGGCGGCGCTCACCTCCACCTCCGGGTCGTCGTTGTAATAGGCGTCGCGGTAGAGGAACATCACAACGTCCGCGTCCTGCTCGATAGAGCCGGAATCGCGCAGGTCGGACAGAACCGGCCGGTGGTCACGGCTGTCTTTGTCCGACCGGCGGGACAGCTGTGACAGCGTGATGACCGGCACGTTCAGGTCTTTCGCCATGATCTTGAGGTTGCGGGTGATCTCGCTGATCTCCTGCACACGGTTCTCGTTGCGCCGGCCGGAGCTCATCAGCTGCAGGTAGTCGATGACCACAAGGCCGATCGGCTTTTTGCCGGAGGATATCGCGCTGCGGTTCAGCCGGCGTATCTTGCTCTTCATTTCGGGGATGGTGATGCCCGAGGTGTCGTCCAGGTTGATGGGCAGCGGACCAAGCAGCTCGCTCATGTTGGTCAGGTCCTCCCAGTCGGAGTCCTTCTCGATGCCGGTGCGGAAGAGGCGGCTGTCGATGCGCGCTTCGCTGGCCATGATGCGCCCGGCCAGCTGGTCTTTCGTCATCTCCAGCGAGAAGATGACCACCGGCACGCCCTGTTTCGCCACGTTCACACCGATGTTGAGCGCGAAGCTGGTCTTGCCCATGCCCGGCCGGGCCGCCAGGATGATGAGGTCCGAGCGACCAAGGCCGGTGAGCTTTGCATCCAAGTGGGAAAAGCCGGTGGGGATGCCCAGGTAGTCCTTGCGGTTGGGGCCGGCCAGCAGTTGCAGGTGGCTCATGATGTCCAGGATGGCGTATTTGAGCGGCTGCACTTCGCTGGAATCGCGCCCTTCGCGTATCTCATACAGCTTCTGCTCGGCGCTCTCCAGCATCACCTTGCTTTCCACATCATCCGCCGCCTGCTCCAGCACCTGGCGCGCCTGCTCCATCAGCTGGCGTTTCGTGTACTTCTCGTGCACCAGCTCGATGTAATGCGGCAGATGGGAAAGGGCGGGCAGCGTGTCGGCCAGTTCGGCCAGGTAGGTCTTGGCCGCGGCGGCCGATCCGAAGGCCCCGTCACCCGCCAACCTGTCCACCAGCATCACCACGTCCACCGGCTGGGAATTGGTGACCAATGTGATGATCTCAGTGTACACGGCCCGGTTCTGGCGCACGAAAAACATCTCCGGCCGTAGCCGTTGGATGATGGTATCCACGCAGGCGGGGTCCACCAAAGCGGCGCCCAGCACACTCTGCTCCGCTGTCATGCTGTAGGGCTGTTCCACGCCCAGGCCGTCCAGGGACAGGCCGATGCTTTCCTTTGCCATCCGTTTGTTCTCGCTTCCTTTTTCGGTAACTACTTATCTGTTTCGTCCGCCGCCGGTTTCGGCGCTCATCGTCCGATAGCACGGCGACAAACCGCAACCAGCGGTGGCTTGGAGTTTACTCTTCCACACTGCAGGTGAACTTCGCGCTCACCCCCGGGGCAATCTTGGCTTCCACCTCGTAGGCGCCAAAGTCCTTGATCTCACGCACACCAAGGCTCAGCTTGCGCTTGTCTATCTCGCAGCCCTGCGCGGCCAGCGCGGCGGCGATGTCCTTGACCGTGACGGCGCCAAACAGCCGGCCGCTTGCGCCGCCCTTGGCGTGCAGCACCACCGTGCTGCCCTCTATCTTTTCGGCCAGCGCAGCGGCCGCAGCGTGTTCTTCCTCGGCGTGGTGACGCTTTGCGTCTTCCTTGGTCTTCACCACATTGATGGCGCTGGCGCTGGCTTCGATGGCTAGTCCGCGCGGGATGAGGAAGTTGCGCGCGTAGCCGTCGCTCACCTCGTGCATCTCATCCTTCTTGCCAATGTTTTTCACGTCCTGCCGCAGCACTACCTTCATCTATGCCCACATCCTTTTTTCGTTTTCCCTTCGCGGCTCACACACGCGAAGATACGCTGTTTTCTTCCCAATACCTATCGATGGCGGCCACCAGGCGTTCCTCCGTCTCCTGCACGCCCGCGCCGTCTAACTGGGCGCCGGCCATGGTCAGGTGGCCGCCGCCGCCCATGGTTTCCATCACCACCTGTACGTTCACCCGGCCCATGCTGCGGGCAGAGATGCGCATCTGCCCGCCCTGGCGTATGGCCACAAAGCTGGCCTGCACCCCCTCGATGGTGAGCAGGTCGTTGGCGGCCTGGGGCGCCACCACCTCCGAATCAACGGGCAGCTTGTCGCTCACCACAAAGGCGCAGCCACGGTAGATCTTGGCCTCGGACACCAGATGGCTGCGGTAGAGGTAATCGTCCATCGAGGAGGAAAACCATTGCTTGACCGTCTCCGTCTCGGCCCCCATCCGCCGCAGGAAGGCGGCGGCCTCGAAGGTGCGCACACCCACGTGCAGCGAAAAGGTGCGCGTGTCCAGCATGATGCCGGCCAGCAGCGCCTCGGCCTCCAGCGGCATCAGCCGGTTCTCCTTCATATCGGTCACGTACATCAGCAGCTCGCTCACCAGCTCCGAAGCGCTGGAGGCGTACGGTTCATGGTAGTTGATGACCGCGTCCGCAATATGCCCCACCATGCGGCGATGGTGGTCGATGACCATCACGCCCCCGCAGGCATCGTACACGTCGGGGCTTTCCAGCATGCCGCGCATGTGGGTGTCCACCACCACCAGCAGTGTGCGCTCGCCCGCCAGGTCGTAGGCGGCCTCGGGCGGCAGCAGCTGTTCGCCATAGCCGCCCTCGTATAGCGCGTGCACCATCTGGTCGGCCAGCGTCTTGCGGCTGTCCAGCACAATGGCCGCCTCCCGCCCGCAGATGCGCGCGAACCGCAGCATGCCCACGGCGGCGCCCAGCGCGTCCATGTCCGCCTCGCGGTGGCCCATGACGAGCACCCGGTCATAGCCCTGCATCACCTCGCGCAGTGTGCCGGCTATGATGCGGCTCTTTACCCGGTTGCGTTTTTCCACGCCTTTGGCGACGCCGCCATAAAAGGCAAAACCGTCCGGCCCGTGCACGGCGGCCTGGTCTCCCCCGCGGCCCAGTGCCATATCCAATGCCTGCAGGGCCATCTCCTCGCACGCCTTGAAGCCCTGTCCGCCGTAGCCCACCCCCACAGAGAGGGTGACGAGGCCGCTCTCTTCGTCCGTCCTGCGCACGGTGTCCAGGATGTCGAAGCGGCTTTCCAGCATAGCGGCCAGATGCCGCTGCTCCACCACGGCGATGTAGCGAGAGCTTGTCACCCGGCGCAAAAAACCGGATGTGCGGCCGATGTAGCGCTCCAGCGCCAGGTCCACCTCCGAAACGATGCGCGCACGGTCGCTCTCGCGCATCTCCTTGAGGATTTCGTCGTAGGTATCCATTACAAAATAGAGCACCGCCGGCCGGCTGGCGTGGTACTCGGCCGAATCGGCCTTGAGGGCGGTGTCGTCCACAAAGAGCACGAGCGACAGCTTGCGCTGGGCCACTACACTGCAAAAAGCGGTGTACTGCCGCCCCGCAAGGGCCAGGGCCTGCCCGCCGGGGGCGGCCGCAGCATCCATGTCCAGCCCGGGCAGCATCTTGCGCGCGGGCAGCAGCGCACAGTCCGCTCCGCCCGCCACCTCGTCCCTGAACGCTTCATTATACCACACAAGCGTATCACCGCTCAATATGGCCACCGGCAGCATCAGGTTGCCAAAGCCGCTGCCGTCAGCCTGGCTGTCCGGCACCTTGCCGCTCAGCACCCGGCGCACACCCTTGCGCACGCTCGAAAGGCCGATGAGCGCCACAACAAACACCACGACCACCACCGCCCCCACCGGGATGAGCAGGCGCAGGTCGGTGAGGGCGAGCATGACCGCTGCAGCAACAAAAGCGACGGCCAGCAGGACGATGATCACGTCCGCCGCCCAAAAATTGCGGTTTTTGCGCACGGCCGCCACCTCCTCTACTGGATCTGCTGACACGAACAGGGCTGTGAAAAGACGCGCCCACCGTTATCATAACGAATGAGACGGCGTCGATGCGTTCATCCTGAAAATATCCACAACAGGTACATTTACGCTTCCATAATGACCGGCAGTATCATCGGGCTCCTTTTGGTGCGTTTGTACAACAAACTGGACGCCACCTCGCGGATGTGCGTCTTGAGGCTGGCGATGTCCCGGTGGGCCTGCTTGTCATTCTCCTGCAGCACCTTTTGCACGGCCAGGCGGGTCTCCTCCAGCAGCTCCTCGCTGTCGCGCACATCCACAAACCCGCGGCTGAACAGCTCGGG
>JAVBQQ010000092.1:0-26774 GCA_031548875.1 Oscillospiraceae bacterium | reverse complement strand
GGAATACTCCTCGCGCAGGCCGGCATATACGCGAAACACGCTGCCCGCGGGCAGCACATCCACCAGCAATGGGTTCAGCGCGTGGATACCCTCCACAATGACCATGCCACCGTCCAGCTCCACCCGCTCGCGCTGGGGCTTGCGGCACTCGGTGTGGAAGTCAAAGACCGGCAGATCGGTGCTGCCGGTGTCCAGCAGCTCCAGCAGGCAGCGGTGGATCTCGGGGATATCCAGTGCCCGCACGTTCTCGTAGTCTTTGGTGCCGTCGGGCAGGCGGGGATATTTTTCAATGTCCAGGTAGAAATTGTCCAGGCTGACGATAACTGCCGGTGTGCCCGAGCGCTCCAGTGCTTCGCGCAGTTTGTGGGCTGTCGTCGTTTTGCCCGAGGCCGACGGCCCCGTGAGCATGACAATACGGCACTCGTTGCCCTTGGCTTCGGCCGCCGCGGCAATCACCCGGCTTTCATACTCGATCTCGCAGTGGCAGACAAAGGTGGCCGCGGACACGGCCGCCGTGTTGATGATGCCGATATCGACAAGGCGTTTGGGGATCCAGACTGCGGGCATGGGGCTGGCACTCCTCTCGTTGTGGGGCTTCTTTATTCCGTCATGGGGCATCCGCTCTGATGCGCCAGGCCTCGAAGAACCGGCGTTTGCGCTCGCGCAGCGCCTCAAAGTCGCGGATGTAATCGGCTGGGTATTTGTGGTTGTACAGCCGCCGGATGATGCGGCCGTCTTCCGCCACCAGCTTTGTGCAGGCGCCGGCGCCCACGGCCAGCACCGGCCGGGTCTCCTCCATCATCAGGATGTTGTACACGCCCTCCCGGCCGGGCAGCGTCCAGCCGGTGTTCTCCAGGTTCTGCACCGTACCCTTCTGGCGATAGAGATAGTATGGCGCGTACCCCTTCTGCGCCAGGCACGGGTACGCCCCGGCCAGCATGCCGGCGGCGCCCTTTTCGCCTTTGGGGGTACTGCCACTGCCGGCGTTCTCCGCCTGGGCAAGCTCGGTGCCGCGCTTGTAGGTGAGCGTGTGCAGTGTGATATTCTCAGGCGCGAGGGCGAGCGCCTGCGCCAGCGAACGCTCGAAGCCTGCGGGGTCGTCGCCGGGCAGTCCGGCAATCAGGTCCATATTGATGCATCTGTGCCCCGCCGCGCGCGCCTCCTCGAAACAGCGGATGGCATCCGCCCCGGTGTGGGCGCGGCCGATGGCCCGCAGCACGCCGTCCTCAAAGCTTTGGGGGTTGATGGCGATACGTCCCACGCCCCCTTCCTTCAGGACGCGCAGCTTTTCGGGGGTGGTGCAGTCCGGCCGGCCGGCTTCCACGGTGTATTCCTTGCACGCTCCGCCGTCAAAATGCTCTGCGATGGCCCCCAGCAGATGCGCCAGCTGCGCGGCTGACAGCGACGTGGGCGTACCGCCGCCCACATAGATGCTCTCCAGTATAAGGCCGGCCTCCCGCACAGCGGCGGCCGTGTCGGCCAGTTCCCGCACAAGGCTGTCCAGGTAACCGTCGATGAGTCCCCACTCCCGGCCGATCGTCTGCGAGACAAAGCTGCAATAGCTGCAGCGTGTGGGGCAGAACGGGATGGACACATACAGACTGAAGCTGTCCTGCGGCGAGGCTGCAAGCACCCCCGCCTGCTTGTCCACAACTCGACGCACCAGCTTGTACTTCTCCTCGCTCACATCGTACCTGTCCCTCAATAGCCGACGCGTGGCGTCCTCGCCGCCGTTTGCCAGCGTGTTGCGCACAAGCCGCACCGGGCGCACGCCGGTCAGCATGCCCCAGGGGGGCCGATGGCCGGTCAAATCGCACAACAGGTCGTACAGCATGCGGGCAAGCGCCCGTTTTGGGGGCGTATTCTTAGCCGGAAGCGGAAATGTCTTGGCGATGCACCGGTTTTCGTCCCGGTAGCCCACCGCGTACCGGAAACGCCCGGCATGTGCATAGAGCAGCTCGCCCCTGCTGGATGGCGTGCCCGTGCGCAGCCGCGCCAACGGGAAAAACACGCGGGCCAGATGCTCCAGCTCGTAGCCAGAGGGCAGGCCCCTGATAAGGATGTCCGGTTGGGAGGCGGTATCAGGCATCGCGCATATAGGGGTTGTGCTGCTTTTCGTAGCTCAGGCTGGAAAATTCCTCGTGGCCGGGCAGCACCTGCAGGTCTTCATCGGTATAGTCGCGCAGCTTGCGCAGACTCTTTTTCATCTCCGCCATGCTGCCACCGGGGAAGTCCGTTCGGCCGATGTCGCCAGCAAACAACGTGTCGCCAGTAAAAAGCAGCTCACCGCAGCGGATGCAGGTGGAGCCGGGCGTGTGTCCCGGCGTGAAGATGGTCTCGAAGGTCATGTCGTCCACCGTGAAGCTGCCCCCATCGGTAAACGTCTCGTCCGGGCTCATGCCGAACTGTTTGGCGTCCGCATCGTTCATCATAAGTTTGGCGCCGCACTGCTTGCGTAGCGCCTCCACTGCGCCCACATGGTCGTGGTGGCCGTGGGTGAGCAGGATGAGACTGAGCGTGGCGCCGCTCTCCTCCAGCGCTTTTGTAAAGATAGCCGCATCTGCCGCTGGGTCGATGGCCACGGCGTGGCCGGCTTCTCCCACCAGCAAAAAGCAGTTCGTGTAGTACGGCCCTTCGGCCGTGATGTGCATCGCTTTCATCTTGTTCTCCTATCCTGTCAAGCATTCGCGTTATTGTTTGAAATCCCACTGGCAGGGTGACGCCCCGCCCTTCATATGTCCTATTGTCCTGCCGCCCATTCGTCGGTATCCAGCAGGATGGTCACCGGCCCGTCGTTCACAAGGCGCACCTGCATGTCGGCGCCAAATTCCCCCGTCTGTACATCCTTCAAACCCTGCCCACGCATCTGGCGCACAAACTCTTCGTAGCAGGCACGCCCCAGTTCGGGCGGGGCGGCTGCCGTAAAAGAGGGGCGCTTGCCCTTCTTCGTGTCCGCAAACAGCGTGAATTGGCTTACGACAAGCGCCTCATAAGAAAGCTCCACCGCACTGCGGTTCATCTTGCCCTCATCGTCTGCAAAGATGCGCAGGTTCGCGCACTTATGGGCTAATTTTTCGCACAAAGCAATGCTGTCGCCCTCTTTCACACCCAGCAGCACAACCAGCCCCGGGCCGATGGCCAGCTCGGGGCCGCCATCCACACGCACGCCGGCCGTGGAGGCCCTTTGCACCAGCGCCCGCATCCAACCGCCCCCTTTTTTACCCGATGTGGGAAGGCTCCTGCCTACCCCCGGATGATATCCTGGATGTCCTTGACCTTGCGCAAACGGGCCACCACATTCTCCAGGTGCTCTGTGTTCTTGATGCCGATGGTCACGCTGATGGTGGCCTCACCGTCGCCGCCGCGCCGTGCGTTGATGGCATACACCGGCACCCGCATGTCGGCCAGCAGGGTGCTCACGTCCACAAACAGACGGTCGCGGTCCAGCGCGATGATCTCCAGCGTGGATTTGAAGTTCTCCTTCACGTCCTCCGCCCAGTAGGCGTGCAGCCAGCGGGGCGACGTTTTGGCCGCCACGGCGTTGGGGCAGTCCGTCTTGTGGATGGACACGCCGTACCCCCGGGTGATGAAGCCGACGATATCGTCGCCCGGCAGGGGGTTGCAGCACTTGGCAAACTTAACAAGGAAGCCGGACAGCCCCTCCACGATGACCCCTTCGCTGGCCTTGGTGGGCCGGGGCTGCACCGGGATGTCGAAGGTGTCAACGGGGTCGCTGGATTTCACCAGCTTGTTGTACTCCTCCTTGATTGTGGGCATCAGGCGGGATATCTGCATGCCGCCGTAGCCGATGGCGCCGTACATCTCCGCAGTGGTATTCATGCGCTTGCGGTGGGCAATCGTATCCATGAACGCATCGTACTCGTCGGCCGGGATGGATATCTGGTTGCGGCGCAGCTCTTTGTCCAGCGCCGCCTTGCCTTCCTGTATGTTTTCGTCTTTTCGTTCTTTTTTGAACCAATTGCGGATCTTGCTCTTGGCTTCGCTTGTGGTCACGATATTCAGCCAGTCGCGGCTGGGGCCCTTCTGCTCCGAGCCGGTAAGCACCTCGATGACCTCACCGGTGACCACGCGGTGGTCGATAGGGACGATGCGTCCGTTGACCTTCGCGCCGATCATGCGGTTGCCCACCGCACTGTGGATAGCGTAGGCAAAATCGATGACTGTGGCGCCGGAGGGCAGGTCGATGACATCCCCCTTGGGGGTGAACACAAACACCTCTTCGGGCAGCAGCTCGCTTTTGATATCGCGCAGCAGGTCGCCACCGTCCTCGGTATCGCGCTGGCTCTCCAGCAGCTGGCGCACCCAGGCCAGCCGCTCGTCCAGCCTGTCCTTGCCGTGCACGCCGGCCTTGTATTTCCAGTGCGCGGCCACGCCGTATTCGGCCAGCTGCTCCATCTCGTGGGTGCGTATCTGCACCTCAAAGGCCACCCCTTCGTGGCTGATGAGCGTGGTGTGCAGGCTCTGGTACATATTGGGCTTGGGGGTGGAGATATAGTCCTTGAAACGGTTGGGCAGCGGGTGGTACAGGTCGTGCATCACGCCCAGCGCCGCGTAGCATTCAGGTATGGTGCCCAGGATAATGCGGATGGCATAGGTATCGTAGATCTCTTCAAAGCTGCGGTTCTGTACATACATCTTGCGGTAGATGGAGTAGATACTCTTCACCCGGCTGAGGATCTGCGCGTTGCCCATCTCGTTCTCGGCCAGCCGGTGACGGATAACCTCCGCGATATTCTCCACAAAGCGCAGCGCTTCGGTCTTCTGGCCAATCAGCTCCACAATCTCGTTATAGGCCACGGGATCCAGGTAGAACAGGCAGGTGTCCTCCAGTTCCTCCTTGATGTTGGCCATGCCCAGGCGGTGGGCGATGGGGGCGTACACCTCCATCGTCTCCAGCGCCTTGTCGCGGCGTTTTTGCTCCTCCCAGGCCATGGCCGTGCGCATGTTGTGCAGCCTGTCGCACAGCTTGATGAGCATCACCCGCACGTCCCGGCTCATGGCCAGCAGCATCTTGCGCAGGTTTTCGGCCTGTTCCTCCTCCATGGACGAGAAGGTGATGCGGCCCAGCTTGGTCACGCCGTCCACCAGCAGGGCCACGTCCTCGCCAAACTCGCTGGTAATGCGCTCGAGCGGGATGTCCGTGTCCTCCACCACGTCGTGCAGCAGCGCGGCGGTGAGGCATTCGGTGTCCAGCCCCATGTCCAGCAGGATGGCCGCCACCGCCACCGGATGGGTGATGTACGGGTCGCCCGAGCGGCGGTTCTGGCCCGCGTGGGCGCTCTCGGCCAGGGCATAGGCCCTGTCCAGCATATCCAGGTCGTAGTTGCGGCCGGACTCCTTCACCATCTCGATGAACTGCCGGTAGGTCATGATCTTCGCTTCGCTCTTGGGCATGGGTACACCTCCCTCCGCTTGTAGTATGGGACGTTTGCGCATTGTTTATGCCTGCAACCTGCGCAGCAGAATACTTGTGGCAAGATCCTTCTTGCCCTCCACCTGCAGCGCCTGGTAACGCCCGCTGCCGGCGTCCCGGCCGATCAACTCCAGCTCTTCCAACGCGGCCAGCGACGTCAGCACGCGGCCGGTCAACTCCTCGCCAAACCGGGCAAACAAGGGGCGCGTATCGTTAAAAAAGGCGTCCTGGCCGTCGCGCACAGCGCGGTAGACGGCTGCGGTATCCTCCCGCGAGGGGGCCAGCAGATCGCGTTGCTCGCCCGTAGGGTCGCCCCCGTGGGTGAAGGTGGCAAACAGTGCGCTCTGTTCCACATGCGCGTTGCCCATGCCGGCGGGGCGTAGCTCGATGACGCGCGCCGACACCTGCGGCTCGCCCCGGCCCTCATAGATGGACAGGGTGAGCAGCGCGTCCACCTGCGCGCCGGGCTTGTACACAAGCTGGTCCGGCCCGGTGCCAAACAGCACCGCCGTCAGGGTGCCGCCGTCCTGCGCAAAACGCAGGCGGCAGTGGCGCCCGCCCTCCCCCACCGGGTATACGGCCTCCAGCGTGGCGCCCGCCAGCAGGAAGCGCGGCAGCGGGTTTGCGCTGCCGCAGGGGGCCAGCCGCTCCAACCCGCGCACCTCGTCCACGCTCAACTGCCCAAGCGAGACGGCCGCGTCCGCGTGCAGCACCGGCACGGGGAACACCGGATAGTGCTCCTTGGCCCATTCGTTTACCCGCCGGCGGAACTCGTCCAGCCTGCCGCGCTGGATGGATAGCCCGGCAGCCAGGTCGTGCCCGCCGAAGCGGACCAGAATGTCCTCGCACGAAGCCACAGCCCCGTACAGAGAGAAGCCGCTCACGCTGCGGCCGGAACCGCGCCCATCGTCCCCCTCGAACGAGATGACGATGGCCGGTTTTGCGTATCTGTCCACAAGGCGGCTGGCCACGATGCCAATGATGCCCTGGTGCCAGCCATCGCCCCACACCACCAGCACATGGGCGCCGCGGGCTTCCTCATCCGCCTCCACACAGGCCGTTATCTCCCCCAGGATTTCCTGCTCCTGCTTCTGGCGCGCCTCGTTCTGCTGGATGAGGTTCTCCACCATGGGCAGGGCTTCCTCGGTGCTGTCGGCCAGCATCAGGCGCAGCGCGTCTGTTGCATCGTCCATGCGGCCGGCGGCGTTCAGCCGGGGGGCCAGGATGAAGGAGATGTTTTCCACCGATATCGTTTTGCCCACAAGGCCACAGCCCTCGATGAGCGCAGCAAGGCCGGGGCGCTGCGTCTCTTGCAGCACGGCCAGGCCCTCACGCACCAGCGTGCGGTTGGGGCCGGTCAGATGCATCACGTCGGCCACGGTGCCCACGGCCACAAGGTCGCCAAACAGGGGCAGCAGTTCCTCCGGAGGGCAGCCCTCCAGCGCGGCTGCCAGCATGAAGGCCACTCCCACGCCCGAAAGGTTGCCGCACAAGCTGCCGTCGTCCGTCTGGCAGGGGTTCACCAGCGCCGCCACATCGGGCAGGCAGTCGGGCGGCAGGTGGTGGTCGGTGATGACCACGTCCACCCCCAGCTCTTTGGCGCGCGCAGTGGCATCCAGCGCCGAAGTGCCGCTGTCCACCGTGATGATGAGGCCGATGCCGTGACCGGCCACCTGCTCCACAAGGGCAACGGTCAGGCCGTATTCGTCCACGCTGCGGCTGGGCAGCTTGTAATACACCTCGGCGCCCAGGCTTTCCAGATAGGTGAACAGGAGGGCGGTGGCCGTGATACCGTCCACGTCGTAATCGCCAAAGATGACGATCGGCTCGTCCTCTTCCAGCGCCCGGCGGATGCGCGCCACCGCCTTGTCCATATCCTTGAAGATGTAAGGGTCTGGCAGGGCGGTATCACCATCCAGGAAATCTGCGGCCATCTCGGGGGTGTCCATCCCGCGGGATACCAGCACATCACACAGCAGCCGCCCCGCGCCCAGCGCCTTTTGCAGCTGTGCGCTCTTCTCGGCGTCCGGCTGGGCCACGTCCCACTTTTTGTACACCACGGCGAACACCTCCTTTCCATTCTCTCAATCGTCTCACAGCGGGCGGTACCGCGCCGCTATCGCCCGCGCGGCGCGGATGCCGTCCACAGCGGCGCTCATGATGCCGCCGGCATATCCCGCGCCCTCGCCGCAGGGATACAGGCCGCCAAGGCTCTCGCTCTCGCCGTTTTCGCCGCGCGGCATGCGCACCGGCGAGGAGGTGCGTGTCTCCAGGCCGGTCAGCAGGGCGTCCTGCGCGCCAAAGCCGGGCAGTTTGCGTCCAAAAACGCGTGCGCCCGCACGCAGGGCGTCGGCGACGCCGTCGGGCAGCAGCGCGCCCAAGTCCGCGGCGCGCACACCACGGGGATAGCTGGGTTGCACACGCCCGGGGCGCAGCAGGCCCCTCCCCTCCAGAAAGCTGGCAAGGTCTTCGGCCGGGGCGCTGTAGTCACCGCCGCCTGCCGCGAAGGCCGCCTGCTCCATGCGTCGCTGGAACCCGATGGCCGCAAAGGGGTCGCGGCCAAAGTCCTCCTCGCCCACACCGGCCACCAGAGCAGCGTTTGCGTTCGGCCCACCACGGGCGTGGCGGCTCATGCCGTTGGTCACAACGCCGCCGGCCTCGCTGGCCGCGGCCACCACACTGCCGCCAGGGCACATGCAAAAGGTATACACACCGCGGCCGCCAATGCGGGCATGCAGATGATATTCACCGGGCGGCAGGGCGGGGTGCCCGGCCGCGCCGTGGTAGAGGCCTTCGTCGATAACGCCCTGTGGGTGTTCGATGCGCACGCCCACCGAGAAGGGCTTTGCCTGCAATGCAACGCCCGAGGCGTGCAGCATCCTAAAGGTGTCCCGCGCCGAATGCCCGCAAGCCAGCACCAGCAGCCCGCAGGGCAGTTCCTCCCCCGCGGCGGTGCGCAGGGCGGCAAGCCGCCCGTTCTTCGTGTGCAGGGCGTCCAGGCGCGTGCCGAACGATACCCGCCCGCCCGCGGCCAGCAGCTGTTCGCGCAACCGTTGCAACACGTCGCCCAGAAGGTCTGTGCCGATGTGGGGCTTTGCGGTGTAGGCGATCTCCCCCGGTGCGCCGGCTGAAAGCAGGCGTTCTATCACCCGGACGCAGAGCGCGTCGCCAATGCGGGTGGTCAGCTTGCCGTCTGAAAAAGTACCCGCGCCACCCTCGCCGAACTGGATGTTGGCGTTCTCGTCCAGCGGGCCGCCCTGCTCGAACGCCTGCACGGCGGCGCGCCGCCCGTCCATGGCCGGCCCGCGCTCCAGCACAAGCGGCGCAAAGCCGGCCTCGGCCAGCTCCAATGCCGCAAACAAGCCCGCAGGGCCCATGCCGCACACCACCACCGGCCCGGGCAACAGCTCATCGCCTTCAGGGCCGGTCGCCGTGTCTGCGTCCACAGCCGCCAGTTGCACGCTCGTACCTTTTTCAAAAACCGCCTCGGCGGAAGCATCACGCAGAGCCAATGCCACCGTATACGCGAGCACTGGCGTTTTGCGGCGCGCGTCTACCGACACGCGATGCACATGCCCCGCCGCCAGCGCCCCCGGCTGCAGCCGCAACCGTTCCAGCGCCGCCTGCACGGCGGCCTCTTCGCCCGCTTTATCCGGCGGCAGGCGTATCTCACGCACAAGCAACATACTGTTCAGCTCACCTCGATGTTGCAGATGATGGGATACGACCCTGTGGCGAACACCTTGTCCGCGCTGGGTATCGCCACCCGGCCGGGCAGCGTCTGCTGGCCGCTCTTGGCCGCCGAGATGCCAAACGCGTCCACCAAAATGGAGATATTGCCGGGCAGCAGGGTATCTATCTGTTCGGACGGGCCGATGAGGTTGACCGTTACCGAGGTGGGCTGGGGCGTTATTTTCGCGCCGCGCGGCGTATTGCGCACTGAGATGTTGGTCACCTCGAAGCTCTTCTTTACAAGGCCGGTGGAATCAAAGCTCACCGTCACCTCTTTGGCCGAATCCTGGCTGCGCAGGCCCTCTGGCAGCACGATGGATATCTCTTCCGATTCCCAGCCGATGTCCAACTCAGACACGTCGATCTGCGCCACCGGGTAAGGGTTTTGTAAGGCGGCCAGATTTTCCGCCGAGCCCACCACCTGGATGCTCTTGGAAGACAGCACCAGCCTGTCCAGCAGCCACTCGGTGTCCAGCCCCTGTTGCGCGCCAATCAGCTCCACCGTCAGGTCCAGCGTGCGCATCTCGAGGATGGGTATCTCCACCTCCACCGTCTGCACGGGGTTGATGGTGAGCAGGTCGGACTCGATGACATTGCCCTCCTTGTCCACCATCTCCAGCGGCACGGTGTAGATGATCGACTCGCTGCGCTCTTCGTCCTGGGCCACATTGGCCACAACGGCGTTCACCTTTGCCACCTCGCTGGAGGGGCCGGTAACGGTCACCTCCGTCTGCGAGGGGACGGGCGTGTCGCGGAAATAGCCGCTGGCGGCCGTCACGTTATCGGCCTGCACCTGCACGGGGAAGGTCTTCGTCTGCACCTCTTCGAACGCGAGGGTAACAGTCGTCGTGGGCTGCTTGCGCAACGAGTGCTCGCTGTTGGCCAGTGAGTACTCCACGATGTTGTAACTGCCGGCGGTCACCTTCTCCGCCTTCAGCGGCACAACAAAGGTCCCCGGGCCGTTCACGTTCGAATAGTCCGGGTATACGGTGACGTCGGTGTTGGAAAAACCGCTGATGAGCGACGCGTCGCCGTTCACCTTCACCTCTGCAAAGGTGAGATTCTGCATGTCGGTCACGATCTGCAAATCGTGGCGCTCGTAGTCCTCAGCGCGCTTGGCGTAGTCTATGGGTACGTTAAAGAGGGTCTTCTCCTGGTTGTTGTTCAAAAAGCCTGCCACGATCACCCAGCACAGCACGCCCAGCAATATGGCAAGCAAACCCGCCACTCGCTTGTCTGCCAAAAGATTGCGCCTATCCTTTTTCTTTTTCATCTGCCTCGCCTCTGCTTTTTTTTGCAAACAGGCGCCTTTTGGGCTGCGCCGGCTCGGGCGGTATCATCTCGATGACAAGCAGGTTGAACAGGTTCTGTCGGTCCAGCCTGCGGATCATCACGCCGCTTTTGGCAAGCGAGATGACACCCGTCTCCTCGCTCACCACCACCACCACAGCATCGCTGCCCTCGCTCAGGCCAAGAGCGGCGCGGTGGCGGGTGCCCAGGTCCTTGCTCAGCTCCAGGTTGTTTGAAAGCGGCAGGAAGCAGCCCGCCGCCTCCAGCTCGCCGTCGCGCAGCACCACGGCGCCGTCGTGCAGCGTAGTGCCCTCGTAGAAGATGGTGGTCAGTATCTCGATGTTCACCTCGCTGCGCAGCTGTGTGCCCGTGCGGATGACTTCGGCAAGGTTTGTGTACCGCTCCAGCACGATGAGCGCGCCGGTGCGGTCTTCGGCCATGCGCTCGGCGGCGTCGCACACGGCCACGATGGCCTGCTGCCATTTGGTGCGGCGCGCCTCGCTCATGCTCTGCGGGCGGAACAGGCGGGCAATGAGGCTGTCCACCCCGCCCACCGACTCCACGGCCCGGCGCAGCTCCGGCTGGAAGATGATGGCCAGCACCACCACCACCCAGCTGATGATGGCCTGCAAAACGAAGCTGAGCGTGCGCAGCCCCACCAGCGACGCGATGCCATAGGCCACCAACACGATGATGATGCCCTTTACGATCTGGGCGGCACGGGTGTTGCGCACCAGCAGGATGATCTCGAAGATGAGGAAGGACACCACGGCGATATCGATGATGTCGATGAGCTTGACATCGCCGAAAAGCAGCGAAAGCTGCCCCGTGATCTGCTGAAACAGGTCTGCCATCATGCCCTCCTTTCGGGGCCGCGCGCCTTTGGCGCCGGGTGCGCGGATACTCCCTGTTTTGCATAATAGATTTTATTTTACCATATTCCGGTGCCAAGCTCAAATAACCGGTATAAATCGCGTGGCACGGCCGCGCGATCCGCCTGCCTTCGGCATGCGGTACCCCACCTCATAGGGCGATGCATATACCTTGCTGGAAACGCATGTGATTTTTGGCTCACATGGGCACCAAAAGCGCCACACAGTGGGCAGCAATGCCCTCTCCCCGCCCAGTGAAGCCCAGGCCCTCCTCGGTGGTGGCTTTCACGTTCACAGCGGCGGGCGAAAGCCCCAGCGCCCCGGCGATGTTCCGCCGCATGGCGAGGATGTGCGGGGCAAGCTTGGGCGCCTGGCAGACGATGGTCACATCCAGGTTTGTGGGCGCAAAGCCGGCCTTACCCACAAGCCCGCCCACCTCTTCCAGCAGGCGCAGGCTGTCCGCGTCTTTGTAGGCAGGGTCGCTGTCCGGGAAGTGTCGGCCGATGTCTCCGAGGGCGGCGGCGCCCAGCAGCGCATCGCTCACCGCGTGCAGCAGCACGTCGGCGTCCGAGTGGCCGAGCAGCCCCTTTTCAAAGGGCACCTCCACCCCGCCCAGCACAAGCCGGCGGCCGGCGGCAAAAGCGTGCACGTCGTACCCGTGGCCCACGCGCGGCGGGCCGGCTGCCGAACATTGTGGCTGCGGTGGCAGGTCGGCCACGGTGGTTATCTTGTCATTAGCCGCATCGCCTTCTACAAGACACACCTGTTTCCCCGCCCGCTCCATCACCATGCAGTCGTCGGTGAGCAGCGGCCATTCTTCGGCCGGTATGGCCTTCAACGCCTGCCGATAGGCCGCGCAGTCAAACACCTGGGGCGTCTGCACCGCCGCCAGCTCTTCCCGCAGCAGCGTGGCCACCACAACGCCCTCCCGGGCCTGCTTCACCGTGTCCTTCACGGGCAGGGCGGGGGCCGCCGCGCCACACCCCGCCGCCGCGCACACCACACGCTCGATAAGCTGTCGCGAAACGAAGGGGCGCGCCGCGTCGTGCACGGCCACAAGGGCGGCCGCGTCACACGCGGCCACGCCCGCGGCAACAGAGGCCGCCCGGCAATCCCCACCGCGCACGAAGGTTACCGGCTTGCCCGGCCCGTCGCCCTCGATGAGCGCCCGCGCGCGCTGCGTCCCCTCGCCTGTGACGACAACGATCTTATCGACGCACTCGCTGCTTTGCAGCGCGCGGAAGGCCAAAAGGAGCACCTCCACGCCGTCGATCTTATAAAACAATTTGTCAAAGCCCATGCGGGTGGAACTGCCCCCCGCCACCAAAACGGCTTCCACCGCCCTGCCGTCCACCATGCGCGTCACTCCGTTCCTGCCGTTGTATGTTTTATTGGCCAACGAAGCGAGGCTTCCGTCAAAACTTTACTTTTTGGCGTGCCTGAGCAAGGAAGGCCGGGAATGGTTCCACCCTTGTAGTATGATACTAATCATTATAGGCGCCGGAGCGCAAAGATACCACCCCCGCGCGGGTATTATTCCCATTTTGTAATATTTTATAGCTGTTCGACAAAGCTCCCATGGGAAAAACTTGCAAAATACACTAAAATTGTATACATTAATAGCAGATATCAAAAAACAGACGCGCGCCCGCCCCAAAGCCTGCCTGAAAACCCCAACAACAGACGCGGGCGCCGCCCAAGCAAGGAACATACCATGGAAAGCCAAAAATTCAATGTGACGGGCATGACCTGCGCCGCCTGCTCCAGCGCAGTCGAAAAAGCCGTGAACAAGCTGCCCGGCGTGCAAAAGGCCGAGGTGAACCTGCTGGCCGGCACGATGAAGGTACGGTATGCCGGGCCCCGCCAGCCGGATGCCGTGGTGGCCGCCGTGCAGAAGGCCGGCTATGGCGCGGAGCCTTTTGCGCAACCGGGCGCGCAAGCTGGCGCCACAGGCGCGTCTGCGCGCGCAAACCCCCACGCGCAGGAGCTGGCCGGCATGAAACGCCGTCTGGTCGTCTCGTTCGTCTTTCTCATCCCGCTCATGTACCTCAGCATGGGGCACATGCTGGGGTGGCCGCTGCCCGCCTTCTTTTTGGGCGCCGCCAACGCCTCCGCGTTCGCCCTCACCCAACTGCTGCTAACGCTGCCCATCGCCATCGTGAACGGGCGTTTTTTCACGGGCGGCTTCCGGGCGCTTTTCCACCGTTCGCCCAACATGGACAGCCTGGTGGCGCTGGGCGCTTCCGCTTCGCTGGGCTACGGCATCTTTGCGCTCTACCGCATTGGCTGGGCGCTGGGCCATAACGCCGTCGACATCGCCGGCCACTATACACACCAGCTGTATTTCGAGAGCGCCGCCACCATCCTCACGCTCATCACGCTGGGCAAAACGTTGGAAGCCCTCAGCAAAGGCCGCACGGGCGCGGCCATCTCCGCCCTGCTCGACCTCTCGCCCCAAACGGCCACCCTGCTGCGGGACGGCGCCGAGACCGAGGTCCCCGTGGCCGAGGTGCGGGTGGGCGACGTGTTGGCCGTGCGCCCGGGCAGCCGGGTACCGCTGGACGGCGTGGTGCTGGAGGGACGCTCCTCGGTGGACGAATCGGCCCGGACCGGCGAAAGCCTGCCCGTGGACAAGGCCCCCGGCGACGAGGTGACCGGCGCCACCCTGAACACGAGCGGCTATTTCACCATGCAGGTGCGCCGCGTGGGCGAAGACACCACCCTCGCCCAGATCATCGCCTTGGTGGAGGAGGCGGGTGCCTCCAAGGCGCCCATCGCAAAACTGGCCGACCGCGTGAGCGGCGTGTTCGTCCCCATCGTCATGGCCATTGCCGCCGCCTGCTTCATCGTATGGCTGGCCCTGGGCAGCGGGGTGGAGTTTGCCCTCTCCCGCGCGGTGACAGTGCTGGTCATCTCCTGCCCCTGCGCGCTGGGGCTGGCAACGCCTGTAGCCATCATGGTGGGTACCGGCAAGGGCGCCAAGAACGGTATCCTGTACAGAAACGCCCAGGCGCTGGAAACGCTCTGCCGGGTAGACACCGTCGTGCTGGACAAGACCGGCACGCTCACAGTAGGCAAAGCTCACGTCACCGACGTGATCGCCCTCGCGGGCCACAACAAGGGCGACCTGCTCTTCCTGGCCGCCGGGCTGGAACAGCGCAGCGAGCACCCAGTGGCCCTTGCTGTGCTGGCCGAGGCCGAACGGCGGGGCATCGAACCGGCCCCCGTCGCCGACTTCAAGGCGTTGTCCGGCCTGGGGGTGCGCGGCCGCACAGCCAAGGGCAGATGCCTTGGCGGCAACGAGCGGCTGATGCGCGAACGCAGCATCGACATGGCCCCCGCCGGCAACGAGCCTGAACGCCTGGCTGCCGAGGGCAAAACGCCGCTCTACTTCGCCTTTTCCGGCAAGCTTGTGGGCATCATCGCCGTGGCCGACCTGCCAAAGCCGGACAGCGCCGCCGCCGTGAAGGCCATGCGCAGGCGGGGCCTGCGGGTGGTCATGCTCACTGGGGACAACACCCGTACAGCAAATGCCGTGGGGACGCTCGTGGGCGTGGACGAAACAGTAGCCGAGGTGCTGCCCGAGGACAAGGACCGCCACGTGCGTGAACTGCAGGAACGCGGCTGCAAGGTAGCCATGGTGGGCGACGGCATCAATGACGCGCCCGCCCTCGCCCGCGCCGACGTGGGCATCGCCATCGGCGCCGGCACCGACGTCGCCATCGAATCGGCCGACATCGTGCTGATGAAGAACACGCTGTCCGACGCTGTCACCGCCATCGACCTCTCCCGCGCGGTACTGCGCAACATCAAGCAGAACCTGTTTTGGGCGTTCATCTACAACATCATCGGCATCCCGGTGGCGGCCGGCGTCTTCTACACCGCCTTTGGGCTTGTGCTCAACCCCATGTTCGGCGCGGCAGCCATGAGCCTTTCCAGCCTGTTCGTGGTGACCAACGCCCTGCGGCTGAACACGTTCCGCCCAAAGGCGCTGCCCGCCACGAAGCCTGCTCGTCCCGCATCCACCCCCGCCCCTGAACCCGTGCCGGCCACAGATGAGACGCCAAAACCAGAGCCGGAGCCCGAACCAGAGCCCCGGAACGAAACCAAACCGGCGCTGGAGGCCGCGAGCGAGACCAGGATCGAGGTCCTGTCCGACACTGCGCCCGAATCTGAAACCGAAACCCAAGACCAAACCGTAGAGGAGGCACCCATCATGGAAAAAACCGTCCATATCGAAGGCATGACCTGTGGCCACTGCAGCGCCCGGGTGGAGAAAGCACTGAGTGAGATTCCCGGCGTTTCCGCCAAAGTGGATCTTGAACAGAACCTGGCGCACGTCACCATTGTGGGCGACGTATCGAACGAGATGCTGCGCGAGACCATCGTCGACGCCGGGTACGAGGTCACTGGCATCGACTGAGCCCGGTGCGCAAACATGGCAGAAAGGCCTGTACTCGGTTTGAGTACAGGCCTTTTATATGCTCTACCTTACTGCCGGGCGGCTTCAGCGCATCCCGTTCACATGGCGCACCAGCTCGTCGCCAATCTTGTCCAGCGGCAGCTGCCGCGCCACGGCGCCTTTGTTGAAGGCCACCATCGGCATGCCATATACCACGCTGGATTCTTTGTCCTGTCCAATGGTATACGCCCCGGCCTGACGCATACGCAGCAGCGCGTCGGCGCCGTCGCCGCCCATGCCCGTAAGGATGACCCCCACGGCGCGCCGGCCGGCCGTCTCGGCCACCGAATCGAACAACACCTCCACCGATGGGATGTGCCCGTTCACCTTCGCGCCCTGCCGGGAGGAGACGAAATATCCGCTTGCATCCCGCATCAGGCGCATCTGTTTATCGCCCGCCGCAAGGATCATCTGGCCCTTTTCCACCCGCTGGCCGTCCTTCGCCTCGCTCACGGACAGCTTACACTCGCGGTCCAGCCGCTGGGCATACATGGCCGTGAAGCCGGGCGGCATGTGCTGGGTGGCCACCACCGGCGGGAAGTTGGCCGGCAGGCTGCGCACCACCGAGAGGATGGCGTCTGTTCCGCCGGTGGACGCTCCAATAGCAACCACCACGTCATTGGGAGAGCTTGCCAGCGAGGATATCCCCGCAGGCCGGGCCGCCGGGCGCCCGGCCATCTTGGCTTTTATGTTGGACCCCGCCGCCGTTTTGATGGTGGTGAGCACCCGCGCAAAAAACTCGTTGCGCGGTTCTGTGGGCGAGGGTTTTGCGATAAAGTCCACAGCACCGGCAGACAGCGCCGTCAGCGTGACGCCCGGCGCGCCGGAGATGACCACCACCGGCACCTGGTACTGGGGCAGCAGCGCCTTCAAAAACTCTATGCCCGACATTTTGGGCATCTCTATATCACATATGATCACATCGGGCGCAAGGCCACGCACAGCGTTCAGCGCTTCCTGGCCGTTGTTTGCGGTACCCGCCACCGCCAGGTCCGGGTCGCGCGCAATCGCTGCCTGCATTGCACCCAGGAAAACCGGCGAGTCGTCCACCAGCATCACGCGAATGGGGGGCATTCAGCACTTCCTTTCCATACAAAACGGGCAAACATCAACCCTCTTTTTTGAACACGGCCGGCCGTATCATCTTGTAGCCCGTTGTATTTGTGCCAATATTCTCCGAATGGCTGATGAAAAAATAGCCTCCCGGTTCTGTCCAGGTGTAGTACTTGTGTATCAGTTCATCCTTCTTCTGCTTTTCGAAATAGATCATCACGTTGCGGCAGAAGATCATCTCGAACGGTTTTTGGAAGCGGAACGGTTCCATCAGATTGAATATCTTGAAGGTGATGTGGCTGCGCACCGCGTCTTTCACGCGGTAGTCGCCGTCTCCCATCTTGTCAAAATATTTGGTCAGCCAGCTTTTTGGCACGTCTTTCAGCGATTCCATGGTGTACACACCCCGCTGCGCCTGGGACAGCACGTTCTGCGAAAGGTCGCTGGCCAGGATGCGGAACCGCCCCCCACCCGGCTTTTTCTCGTAATAGTCCATCAGGGTCATGGCCAGGGTGTATGGTTCCTCACCCGAGGAACAGCCCGCGCTCCACACGCGCAGCTCCCGGTTCTTGAACTTCTGGTCGAACTCGGGCAGCAGCGTATTCGTGATAAAATCAAAATGTTCTTTCTCACGCAAAAAGAAGGTGAGGTTGGTGGTGAGCCGGTTGAGCATCTGTTGAAGTTCGGCGCCACTCTTGTCGTTCATCACCATCTTGATGTACTCGGAAAAAGTGGACATGTTGTACTTTTGCAGCACCGAGTTCAGCCGCCCCTGGATGAGCATCCGCTTTTTGGTCAGGTCGATGCCATAGTTGCCCAGCACATAGTCCCTCAGCTGGGTAAACTCCTGGTCGGTGATCGTGATCATTCCCATTCGCTGTGTGCCCTTTCACGTGCGGCCGGCCCGCAGAAAGCCGCCAAAGACTGGCTTTAGGCGGCTTCCCGGTCAACCGATATTCAAAATGTTGTCGTCTTCCAGGATCGTCTCACAGTTCAGGTTCATAATCAGCTGCCCGTTCATCTTGGACACCGACGTCATGTACCTGTTCGTGTTCACGGTGGAAAACTCCGGCAGCTGCGAGATATCCACATTCTCGCTGCGCACCACGTTGGACACACGGTCCACCACAAGCCCCACGGTGATATCGCCCAGCACGGTGATAATGATATTGGTGAACTCGTCGTACTCCTTCTCCATAAGGCCAAACTTGAGCCGCACGTCCACCAGCGGCACAATGCCCCCGCGCAGGTTGATGATGCCCTTCACGTAGGCCGGGGTACCGGGCACATTGGCAATGGGAAGCACACCGATGATCTCCACCACGTTGGTAAGCGGCAGGCCGTACAGCGTATCCTCGATATAAAAGGTGAGCGAGGTGCTCTGTAGTTCTTCCTGCGTGGTATCGGCCGCCAGGCCCAGGTCTTCCAGGTCCACGCCTCTCACGTCGTCCATAGCAATGGTTCCTCCTTCACGTTGGTTGCGGGCCCGCTCAGTACATGGCTCTTGCCAGCGAACCTTCGCCCCGGTAGGCGCCCAGCAGGCAGTTGATATCCAGGATAAGGCTGATAGACCCGTCGCCCATGATGGTGCAGCCCGAGAAGCCCAGCTCCTTCACGTTGTAGCGGTTGAAGAAGCTGGGGAAGCTCTTCACCACCACCTGCTGCTCTCCGATCAGCTTGTCCGTAAAGATACACGCCTTGCTCTCGCCGCTCTCCACAATAATCATGATCCCCTCGGACAGCTCCTCCACGGCGTCGTTGATATTGTAGATGCGGTGCAGCCGGATGATGGGGTAGCACTCGCCGCGCACCATCACCATCTCGGTGCCGTCGGTGTCGTACAACAGTTCCGTCTCGGGGCTCAGCTTGTATATCTGGCTGATGGAGGTGATGGGGATGGTGAAGGTGTCGGCCGCCACGCCAATCTCCATGCCGTCCACAATAGCAAGGGTGAGCGGGATCTTGATGGTGAAGGTGGTGCCCTGGCCAAGGGTGGAATCCACCGAGACGGTGCCGCCCACCTTTTCAATATTTTTGCGCACCACGTCCATGCCCACGCCGCGGCCCGAATACTCGGTGACCACCTCGTTGGTGGAGAAACCGGGCATCATGATGAGCTGGAAGGCTTCCTTGTCACCGTAGTCGCTGCGGGGTTTGGTAAGGATGCCGTTCTGCTCGGCCTTGTTCAGCAGCAGCTCCTTGTTCAGGCCCTTGCCATCGTCCTCGATGGTGATGATGATGTCGCTGCCCACGTTCTGGGCCGACAGCACGATGGTGCCGCCCTTGGGCTTGCCGGCGGCCCTGCGGTCCTCCGGCGTCTCGATGCCATGGTCCATCGAATTGCGTATCATATGCATCAGCGGGTCGGCCAGCACGTCGGTGATGCTCTTGTCCACCTCTGTCTCGCCGCCCTGGGTGACAAGCTCGGTGTTTTTGCCCAGGTTCTTGTTCATGTCACGCACGATGCGCTGCATCTTCTGGAAGGTACCGGTGAGCGGCACCATGCGGATGCCCATCACGATGTCCTGCAGCTGGTCGGTCAGCTTGCGCAGCTGGCGGGCGCTCTTGTTGAAGTTGTCCAGCGCCAGGTCCTTCAAATCGGGGTTGGAGGCCACCATGCTCTCGGCGATCACGATCTCGCCCATGATGTTGACAAGGCTGTCGATCTTGGACTGGTTCACGCTGATGAGGCTCTGCTTGCCCTGCGCGGCGGCGGCTCCGGCGCCGCCCTTGGCCGCTCCGCCGTCGTCGGCGGGCCTTGGCTCCGTCTTCTGCACCTCGGCAATAGTTGCTTCCTCGGCCTTGGTTTCAGGGGCGGGCTTCTCCTGCTCCACCTCTTCGTAAGACGCGATGTTGGTGGACTCCTCAATGGTGCGGAAGATGTCGCCCATGTCGCCCGCATGGCGCAGCTTGATGAGGAAGCCGTTCTCGGCGATCTCCTTCAGCGTTTCAGGGTGCAGCTCGGGGTCGGCCGGGAAGGTCTCCAGTACCTCGCACACCTCTTTCAGAAGGTTCGTGAGCATAAAGGCGCGCACGTTCTCCATCTGGCAGTCTTCCTCAAAGTGCACGCGCACCAGGTGCACGTCGCCTCCCGCATCCGCGCCGGCCGCAAGCGCAGATGCATCTGCCGCCAGGGCCGTTTCGGCAGGCAGCTCCGCCGCCTCTTCCGCCAGCACGGCCGCCGTAACAGGCGCGGGCGCGGCGTCTCCACGCTCGGCTTCACCCTTCAGCACGGCAATCTCCGCGTTGATCGTCGCCGTCAGGTCGGTGGGGTCGCCCGGCTGGTAGCCGTCGGGGTCTTCCTGCAGGTTGCCCAGGTCTTGGCGCAAAAAATCAGACGCCTGGAAGAGGATATCGAAGATAAGCCCCGTGTTGGCCTCATTCAGGTTGCTGGGGTCTTCGCGTATGAGGAAGAACATATCCTCCACCCGATGGGTCATCTCGCTCATCGCAGCCAGGCCCATCATGGCGCCGGAACCTTTCACCGTATGCATCGCGCGGAAAATCTCATTGATCTGGTCATCCGTGAGCGACCGCGCTCTCTCGGCCACCAGCAGTATCTCGTCCAGCTGGTCCAAAAGCGTGGTAGTCTCAAAGATAAATGTGTCCAGCATCGGGCGCATGCTTTCGTCGATCACACTCATTGGTTCACCTGCTCTTTGTGTATTCGCGCACCGGCTTGCCCCCGGCGCATCTCATCTATTGTTTTTTTCATTCTGACCGATATATACTCTAACCTATTATACCGGAAATTGGAATTTCTGCAACTTTTCATCTCTCAACGGTCATCCCGTATGCATTTCCCGGTTCCCAAAACAGGATTTAACTACTTGTTGCTCCCATTTTGCGGGTGCCCCTGTTCAATCTGCCAAATTGATGGTAAAATATGGAGGGCCTGCCGGGCCGTTTTTTAACCGGTGTTTCCCAAAACAAAGCAAAGGAGTGTGCGCGCTTGGCCGACATCCCCCGCATCCAGTCCCCAATCGTGGAAAAGCCCAATATCAACATGCCCATGAAGCCGGCGGCAGACCCCACTGTACCCTTTAATCTCAGCAATGTAACGCAGGTCGTACAGCCACACGACGCAAGTGAGATCCTGCAACAGAACACCGGCTACATCGAGGAACAGGCGCCCCGCATCCTGGCCGACCTGCTGGGCGACCCCTCGGTCACCGTGGGCACCATGCAGAACATCTACCTGCTGCAGGAGGTCATCAAGCTGCTGCCGGCCAACAACACCGCCCTCACAGGCGAATTGGAGCAGCTGTTTTCCAGGCTGATGCTGAACCCGCAGGACATCGTACCCGAACTGATGCGCCAGGAACAGTCCACCACCCTGTTCAAGGGCGAACTGTTCGATATGCTGCGGGGGCTGCTCTCCCAGCAGTCCGCCCAAACCGGGCAGGCCGCCGGGCAGAATGCGTTGCAACAGGCCATCGCCCAGGGCGCGCAGCAACAGGCCGCCGGGCAGAATGGGCAGGCCGCTCTTGCCACCGGCGTGGGGGTGCTGCTCAAGGCGCTGAACGCCTCCATCTCCCAAAGCGACACGCTGAATTCGGTGGCCAATAACCTGCAATTCCTGGCCAACAACCTGGGTACCCAGGGCCAGCTGGCCGACAAGCTGCTCAACCTCATTCCCAAACTGCGCTCTCCCGACGCGCCCGCCCACTTTTCCGCCCTGAAGGAGCAGACGCTCTCCCTGCTGGGCGAGGTGCAGAACAGCGTGCTTTACACCCCCCAGATGGAAAAGATCATCCCGCTCACCGTGTACAACCTCTCCCGGTTCAACGACAACCCGGATTTTTTGCCCCAGGCGCTAAAATACCTGATGACCATGGTGGACGGCGACGCAGCCAAGACAGAGCTGCTGGACAAGCTGCAAACTTTTATGGACAAATACGCTTCACCTCAGGGTTCGCGCGTTGCGCGCGCCGCCGAGGAGGACAGCCGCGTGATGGACGTGCTCTCCCGCATCATCGGCCGGGAAACGAGCAGCGACGAGCTGAAACTGATGAGCGGCGACAAGCTGGACAAGATCGTGCACAGCCTTTTGTCCAGCCCTTCGAACTTTACCCCCCTGCTCCATTTCGTGCTGCCCGTGCAGTTTGAAGACCTGCGCGCCTTTGCCGAGATATGGATCGACCCCAACGCCGAGGAGGAAACGGCCTCGCGCGGCCCGGCGGGAGACTCCAACCACATGCTGATGGTGTTCGACGTGGAGGGCGTGGGCCGGTTTGAGACGGAGCTGTTCGTGCAGAACAAGCGCATCGCCATGAACCTTTTGTGCCCGCCCGCCTATTACGAGGCCTTCAAGGGCATCGACCAATCCATCCGCTCGGCGCTTTCGGCCAGCAACTACACCTTCGAGGCCATCAACATCGACCGGCTGGAACGCACCCACAGCCTGATGGACGTATTCACCGAACTGCCAAAGAAAAGGACGGGAATCGATGTCAAGATCTAGCGAGACACAGGACCCCAAAAAGGACAAACGCGCCGGCAAACAAAAAGCTGTGGCGCTGCGCTACCGCGTGGATGAGGACGCCGCGCCGGTCGTCATCGCCTCCGGCTATGGCCAGATGGCAGACAAGATCATCGGCATTGCCGAAGAAAAGGGCATCCCGGTGTTCAAGGACGATTCTGCCGCCTCCCTGCTGTGCATGCTGGACGTGGGGCGCGCCGTGCCCGAGGACCTGTACGAGGTCATCGCCACCATCTATATGCAGATCCTGCGTGTGGCCGGCGATATCAAAAAAACAAACGCGCCGTCGACGGGTGGCTCTACCGCCCGCGCGCAGGAATTGCGCCGCCAGCTTGAAAACTCCGGCGGGGGCGGCGTCTGAAAGGTGCCGCGGGAACATCTCTCTGAAGAGCGGATTTTTCGCTTTCTCGCACATACATTTAGGCCGGGGCTTGAGTTTATCCCCCGGCTTTTGCTATAAGGGGCAAAAGTTTGCTTTGCCGCTTCCCGCGGCGGGCAGGGCGGTGGGCAGTATGGTACAAAATTACATGGAAACGATGGTGCGCGAGGCCCTGCAAAAGGAATTGGCCGAGAACCCGCACAAATACACCGGGCTGTGCCGTTGCCCCCTCTGCATGGCCACCATACAGGCAACGGCGCTGAACCAGTTGCGTCCGTTCTATGTCACCTGTGTGGCGGGCGAGGTGTACGGCGAATACCACACCAAAGACCAGCAGAACTACTCCGATATCCTCGTGGCCATTGCCAAGGGGATCGAAGCAACCCGTGCCATCGGCCACCATCGGGACGATGCCACCTGAACCGCGCTCGTCGTGTGCCGTCCACTAAAATGGCCGGACTATTTCTTTCCCCATTTCTTCCCCAAAAACAGACGGAGGTATTAGGCATATGGCGTATTGCAACAAATGTGGGGCACCCACAGCGGACGACGCTTCTTTCTGCATCGCTTGCGGCAACGCCCTTTCCCCGCAGGCGGCACCGCAGCAACCGGCACAGCCGGAGGCCACGCCTGTGGCATCACAACCGGCACAGCCCACACCCGCGCCGGCCATGCCTGCGGCTGTGCCGCCCGCCCCTACCCCCGTGGCTGCGCAACCGCAATCCGCCCCGGCCGCCGCATATCAGGCGCCGCCGGCACCCGTGCCGCCTGTTCCCCAGCCGCCCTATCAGCAACAGCCTTATCAGCAGCCTGCTTACCAGCAGCAATCCTATCAGCAGCAGCCATACCCCCAGCAACCCGCCATGGCAAACAACTACCCGGCCTATTCCGGTGCTCCCTCCAAGGCCCGGCCAAAAACGACGCTCATCATCCTGGGCATCGTGGCCATTGTCGTAGTCGCCGCCGTCCTGATCGGTATTTTTGTTGTCGGCAACGGGAAACAGAAGGGCGACAAGTTCATCGAACAGGTGAAAACAGGCCATATGTCGTCTTATCCCAGCATTGGCTCTACTGTGGGCGAATGGCTGGAAACCGATTTCGACAACCATGAATGGGGCTACTACAAAAGCGACAGCGGCAGCGATATCGTCACCTTTTCCGGTACTTTTTTCGATGAAGATTCGGTTCCCCATCAGGTTTTGTTTGAGTTCCTGTTCTTCGACGACAGCAGTTTCGACCTCTATTGGCTGGAGGTGGACGACACGGTCCTGACAGCCGGCCAGATAGAAGATTTCCTGGATTACCTCTACTACACACCTGTCTGACACCGGCCGCCAGCCCAATACACCCACTGCGAGGTAATCACCTATGCTGCCCATCCCCCAGGAATACGTCGGTTCCATGTGCGAAATAAAAAGCATGTCCAACGACCATCTATCGGTTGGGCGTGTCATCAAGATCGACCACGACGCTTTGGAGATCTCCGCCGGGGCGGATGGTTTCATGCAGCTTTTGCAATACCGGTACCCGGTCAAATTGTTCGTACACAATTCAACGTATGAAGACCGTATCCTCGTTGGCCTCACCTACCTGAGCACCGACAACTTCCTGCGGGTGGAAGAGGTGCAAAACCTGGTCGATTTCGAACGGCGGGGCGCCTTCCGCGTGAACGCCCGCGTCGTGGGCAAGCTTTTCGCCCTGATGACCGAGGAGGAGGGCGCGGCGTTTGACAAAAAGCTGGCCTCCCTGCCTCCCTTGGAAGCGGACCTACTGCTGGCGAAAACCAAATTCGAGGCGATGGTGGTGGACGTGAGCTTGACCGGCGTGCAGCTGCGTTCCCCCCACCGCCTGCGGGTGGACGAGAAATACGGCATCGAGTTCACGCTGGTGAAGGAGGCGCTCACCTTTTTCATCCGGGTGGAGCGCCTTATCCAGACGCCCGACGGCCAGGAACACTACGGCTGCAGCTTCTTCGATGTGTCTGAACGACAGATGGATTCCCTCTGCCGGGACCTGTTCCAGATGCAGCGGCTGGAAAAGAACCGGCGGCGCAATACAGCCGCCCAGATTTAACACGCAAAACGCACAAGAAAGGGGCCAGGGGTGGGAATAGGCGAACGAACGGCAGCGGGCGATGATCTTGTTTTCGCCCTGGACATAGGCACCCGCAGCGTCATTGGCATCGTCGGCCGCCAGGCAGGCGAGCTTTTCCATGTGGAGGCCTCCAAACGCATCGAGCACCCCCGGCGCGCCATGCTGGACGGCCAGATCGAAGATATCGAACAGGTGGCCCGCGTGGCGGGCGAGGTGAAACACCAGTTGGAGCAAGAGCTTGGCTTTGAACTGAAAAAGGTGGCCGTAGCCGCGGCCGGCCGCGCCCTGCTCACCCGTCGGGCCAGCGCCGGCCTTTCGCTTGCCGGCCGCAGTGTGGACGCGCAGCTTGTGTATGAACTGGAAAACGCCGCTGTGAACACCGCCCGCGCCGAACTGGACGAAACGGATGATTCCGTGCGCTACTATTGCGTGGGCCACAGCGTAGTGCAATACCGTATCGATGGCTACCCATTTGCCAGCCTGTACGAGCACCGCGGCGAAACGGTGGAGGCGGAGGTGATTGCCACCTTCCTGCCCACTGAGGTTGTGCGCAGCCTGCGGCGCTGCATGGAGATGATCGGCCTGGAGATCGAGGTCCTCACCCTGGAGCCCATCGCCGCCATGCGGGCCGTCCTTCCACCCGACGTCCGCCTGCTCAACCTCGCACTCATCGACGTGGGCGCCGGCACGGCGGACGTCGCTCTCACCCGCGAGGGCGCCGTGGCCGGCTACACCATGGCCACCGTGGCAGGTGACGAGGTGACAGAGGCCATCATCCGCAAATTCCTGGTGGATTTCGCCACTGCCGAGGCCGTCAAACTGGCCGCCGGCGGCACCGGAGCCATCCATTACACCGATATCTTGGGCATCCCGCACGACTGCACCCCCGAAGAGGTGCTCAAGGCCATCGACATCTCGGTCGAGATGCTTGCCAAGGTGATCAGCGACCGGGTGCTGGAGGCAAACGAGGGCCCGCCGGCGGCCGTCTTCCTGGTGGGCGGCGGCGCCAATACGCCCGGCCTTGCCGCGCGCCTGGCCGACAAGATCGGCCTGGAGGAGGAGCGTGTGGGCATTGCGGGCACCAACTTTTCCGGCCGGGTGCTGGAAGAGGGTTCCGGCCTGGACGCACCGGAGTTCGCAACGCCCGTTGGCATCGCACTCGTCGCTGCCGACCAGCTGGCCGGCGGCGCCATTGCCGTGCGCGTGAACGGCCGGAGGGTGCGCCTGTTTGGCGACGCCAAGATGAGCGTGATGGACGCGTTGCTCATTGCCGGATACGGCTATTCCGATCTGATGGGCCGCAACGGACGCTCACTCACCTTTACGCTGAATGGCGCGCGCAAGGTGTTGCGCGGCGGCGCCTACACCGTGGCGGAAGTGGTACTGAACGGCCAGCCCTCCGCCCTCACCGCTCCCGTGGGCAACGATGACGTGATCGACCTCACGCCCGCCACCTGCGGCGAGGACGCCCGCGCCGCCATCGCCGATCTTGCGCAGGGCACCCCCAGCTTCGTCGTCACATTGAACGGCAGCCGTGTGGGCGCGGGCTTCGTGGCGCTGCTGAATGGCGCGCCGGCCGGCTTGGGCAACGAAATCCGGGAAGCAGACGTAGTGGATATCCACCATATTGACACGGTAGGCGCCTTGTGCGCTTCGCTGGGACATCCGTCTTCGTTGGCCACCCTGCTTGTGAACAAACAGCCCGCCACGCCAGACACCCCCCTGCAGGAGGGCGATGTGGTGGAGATCAAACTGGACGACGCGACGCTCGCAATGCCCCGACCAACGCCGGAACAGGAGCCAATACATGCTGTGCAAGCGCCGCCCGAGCCCGAGCCCAAACCCAAACCCGAGCCCGAGCCCGAACCCAAACCCGAGCCCGAGCCCGAACCCAAACCCGAGCCCGAGCCCGAACCCAAACCCGAGCCCGACCCCGAGCCCGAGCCCGAGCCCGAAACCGCGCCCAATCCCCAACC
>JAVBQQ010000082.1:0-3767 GCA_031548875.1 Oscillospiraceae bacterium | reverse complement strand
GCGTCCCGGAAGTTGCCCTCCAACAGGGTGGCCGGCAGGCCCGCCAGCCGCTCGCCTGCGGCGCGCAGGGCGTCGGGGTCCTGGTCCAGCGCGTACAGGCGGCCGGTCTGCAAGCGCGCGGCAATGGCCGCCGAATGCCCGCCGCCGCCGGCCGTCCCGTCCAGATAGATTCCTTCGGGGCAAATGGCAAGCGCTTCCAGGCACTCTGCCAGCATCACCGGCGTGTGTTCAAACGCCGCACCGGCCTGCCCGCTCAAAAGTCCAGTTCCTCCATCGCCCTCTCGATCGCCTTGCTGTCCAGCTTGTCGTTCATACGGCGCCAAGCCTCGGCATCCCAGATCTCTGCATGGCGCCCCACGCCGATGACGACGGCATCGTGGTCAAGCCCAGCGTGGCCGCGCAGCGGCGCGGGCACCAGGATGCGGCCCTGTTTGTCCGGTTTTGCCTCGGCCGCTCCCGCGTACAGGAAGCGCTGGATATCGCGCGTCTTCACCACGCTCTTTTCAGCCAACAGGGAGGAAATGCGCTCCCACTCATCGGGCGGGAAGGCCACAAGGCAGTCGTCCAGCCAGCGGGTAACGATGAAGCTGTCTCCCATCTCTTCGCGGAACTTCGCCGGAAAGTTGAGGCGCCCCTTGTCGTCCAACACGCAGCTGTATTCGCCAATCAGCACCCGGGGCCCCTCCCTTCCAGCTTGTGGGTAAATAATGAAATTCACCACATTTACCCACTTTTTACCACTTGGTATCCATTATACATATTCTCGAGTAAAAATCAAGTAAAACCCACGCGCAAAATGTGAACTTTTTTGCCCGTATACGTAAGAAAGTAAAAATCGGGAGAAGCTCCATTCAAATGGAGCTTCTCCCGATTTTTACGCTGCTGCTATTTCAAGGCGACCACACATCCACGGGCGGTCGCGTCACCCGAGCCTCCACCCCACGCGCAAGGCGCGAAAAAGCCGTTCTCCCGCGTCGGCGCAAAGCGCTTCGGCGTTGGCCATGGCGTATTCCAACGGCATAGGCGCGTTCACCAGGGGAACCAGGCACTCGATCCCGCACGCATAGACAGCTTCGGCGCCTTCGCCCATGCTTCCCACAACAGCCACCGCGGGCACCCCGGCTTCCCGGCAGGCGCGCCCCACGCCGCTGAGCACCTTGCCCCCGGCGGATTGGCCATCCACGCGCCCTTCACCGGTGACGACCAGGTCGACGCCCGTCAGCCATTCCCGGAAACCGCTCAGTTCCAACACGGCCTGTATGCCGGACTGGAGTTTGGCGCCCAGAAAAACCAGCAGCGCGGTCGCAAGGCCGCCCGCCGCCCCAGAACCAGGCACCTCCTGCGGGTCGATCCCATACTTTTCTTTCAGCAGGGCAGCATAACGAGCCATCCCGTTCTCCAGCCGGCCCAGTTGGGCGGGCGTGGCGCCTTTCTGTGGTCCGAACACAAAGGTGGCCCCCCGCTCCCCCAGCAGGGGGTTTGTGATATCGCACATGATCGTGAACCGCGCGTCCCTTACCGCGGGGTGGAGCCGGGCGTCGTCGATGGTGGCGATACTGCCCAGGCTGCCGCCCACGGGCGCTACCTCGCGTCCCCTCTCGTCCAGAAAGCGGACGCCCAGCGCAGCCATGGCCCCGATTCCCCCATCGTTTGTGGCGCTGCCGCCCACACCCACCACAAGGTGGCGGCAACCGGCGTCCAGTGCCGCGCCGATCAACTCCCCGGTGCCGTAGGTGGACGTTTTTTCAGGGTCCCTCCGTTCGGGTGGAACCAGCGGCAGGCCCGAAGCTGCCGCCATCTCGACCAGTGCGGTCCCATCCTCCAGCAGGACATACCGGGTCTCGCGCGTCTCTCCCAGGGGGCCGCGCACTGTCGCCGGTACCGGCCGGCCATGCTTGATGCCGGAGAGGACCTCCATCGTCCCCTCCCCGCCATCCGCCATGGGCAGCCCCACCGTCTCGCAGCCGGGAAAAACCTCCTGCGCCTTTTGGGCCAATATGTCGATGACCCGCCCCGCCGAGAGTGAACCCTTGAAGGAATCCGGCGCAAACAAAATATGCATCGCTCGAGTCTCCCACCCTTTCGCTTTTGTAGAATCATTGGCCCTTTATCCGCTCCCGATTTCACAATCATCATATCCCAAATCCACGTGGACATCAAGGTTTTGCGCCTTGCCCCAAGCCGGCGCCACGCCTGGTCGATCTCCCCGTGCCATTGGCGCGGACGATCTTTGTCGCTGTCATCAAATTGTCAACACAATTGGCAACTTTTTGTTACCCATTCGGCCCGGTCATGTTTTATAATGGGACCAAATCATCCGCGCACAAAAATAACGCATTGGGAGGCGTCGTCCATGTTAAAGAAGCATCTCCGGTCCGTCTGTATCCTTTTTGCCGCCCTGCTGCTTTCGGCCGCCTTGCTGGCCGGCTGCGGCGCTTCAGGCGGGGCCGCCAACTCCAGCGCGGCAATGGCGCCCGAAGATGCCAAGGGCGCCGCGGATTACGGCGACTACGACGGCGAGACTGCCGCCGCACAGGACGCAGGTGAAGCCGCCGGGGGCGGCGAAGCATCCTTTGGCGGCGAGGGCGGCGCACCCACACTTACACCGCCGCAGGACGGACGAAAGGTCATCATGAACGCCAACGTGGGCATGGAGACGCTCGAATTCAGCGCCTCCTGCACCGCTATCGAAAAGGCCATCGCCGCCGCCGGCGGCTATATCGCAGCAAGCGAGCTGTGGGGCACTGACCGGGACACCAACGACACCGTGAACCCCTACTCCTCGCGCAGCGCCACCTTCACTGCGCGCGTGCCCGCCACGGCCTACACCGGTTTCCTTACCGCCCTGGGCGACGCAGGCACCATCACCAGCCGCACCGAGAGCAGCGAGGACATCACCCAGCAATATGTGGACGTGGAGGCCCGCCTGAAAGCGCTGCGCACTCAGGAAGCCCGCCTGCTGGACCTGATGGAGCAGTCCGCCTCGCTGAAAGACCTGCTGGAGGTACAGTCCCAGCTCACCGAGGTGCAGTACCAGATCGAGACATACGAGGGCACCAAACAAGCGTACGACGACCTCGTCGCCTACTCCACCGTCACCATCCAGCTGCAGGAGGTACGCGAGATCAGCGAAACGCCGCCCGACACATACGGCGACCGGATGGATAGCGCCTTCCGCCAAAGCTGGCAGAACTTCGCCACCTTCTGGCAGGAGTTCAGCATCGGCTTCGTCTATGTGCTGCCCGGCCTGCTGGCCATCGTGGCCATCGTCGTGGTGGTGCTGCTCATCCTGCGGGCCGTGCTGCGGCGGCGCAAAAACCATGCGCCCCAGCCGCTCCCGCCGTTTCCCCCGCCGCCTTACCCTGCTTATCCGCAGGATATGCAGGCCCCAGCGGCCACATCTGCCTGGCAAACAGGCGCACAATCTTCGCCGGAGGAAACCCCGGTAGCGGCACCCGCCCCGGACCACGCCGAAAGCGTACCCCCACAAGACGACCAGGAGACACCGTCCTGAAGCCCGCCCTTGCAGGGGCAAAAAGCGCCCCGGCAATCCGCAACGGATTGCCGGGGCACTTTTTGATGAAATGCAGGAGACGCGGGGGAACAATCTCGGCTCAGGCCTTCCGCTTCTGCGCCAGCGTCACGCGGTCTGCCAGCATGGCGATGAACTCCGAGTTCGTAGGCGTGCCGCGCAGCGAGTGCACGGTGGAACCAAAGTAATAGTTCAGGATCTCGATGTCGCCGCGGTCCCACGCCACCTCGATGGC
>JAVBQQ010000040.1:0-3013 GCA_031548875.1 Oscillospiraceae bacterium | reverse complement strand
CGGTGTTGCGCCAGAGCCCGCAGATTGGCTACGTGACCGCCTGGGACGAGCGGGTGCTGATGGACGCCGACACGCCCGAGGACTATGAACGCGCCCTGCGGATGCTGGCCAAAAAAAGCGTGCGTAGCGGGGCGGTGTGTGAGTACCTGTACGAACAATGCGGCACAGGCGAAGAGGTGCGCGCCCACTGCGCGGCGGTGGCCCGCACGACCGACCTGCTGGCCGACGCGCTGGCCGCGGCGCCGTCAGCGGGGGAAGGTGTGGAGGCGCCGCCCGACCTGGACAAGGAGCGCCTGCACTATGCCGCCCTGCTGCATGATATCTGCAAGGGCACCCAGGGGCACGCCGGGGTTGCGGCCGATATTTTGCAAAGCATGGGCTACGACGAGACGGCGGCGCTTGTCCGGCCCCACATGGACCTGCCGCCGGCGCTGCGGGAGGGCCTGAGCGAGGCCGCGCTGCTCTACTACGCCGACAAGGCCACCAGTGGCCGGCGCTATGTGGGCATTGACAGTCGCCGCGCCGAAGCGGCCGCCCGCGGCGACAAGGCGGCCTTCTTCCTGGCGCGGCTGGACGCCGCCGGCGCCATTGAGGATGGGCTGCGCGCCGCGCTTGGCGCCGACGCGTTCGCGGCGGTGGTGGCGGAGCTGAATGGCGGACAATAAAAAAGCACGCGCAATCAAAAAGCAGGCGTGCCCTTTAGGGCCACCTGCTCTTTTTGCCTACGCCAGGCTCACGTCCTTGTGGCCGTCCAGGCCGCGCACCACCTGGATGTTTAGCTTGTGCATCTTGTTGTACAGCGAGTTGCGCGAGATGCCCAGCGCCCGCGCCGCTGCCGAGACGCACATGCCAGTCTCGGCCAGCGCCTGGGCGATCTGCTGCTTTTCGGTCTCCTCCACCCGGTGGGAGAGGGTATTCGCCCCGCCACCGGCCGGCCCGGCTTCGTCGCGGGCCTCGCGCAGCCCCTCGAACAGGCGGCAGAGCAGCTCGTCGTCGATGAGCTGCTCCTCGGTTACAGACAGCCGGTTGATGACGTTGCGCAGCTCGCGCACGTTGCCCGGCCAGTCGTAACGCAGCAGCACCTCTTTCGCTGCGTCGGTGAAGGCCATCTCCACGCCCAGCTGCCGTTCGAAATGCCGCACCAGCAGCGGGATGTCCACCTTGCGCTCGCGCAGCGGCGGGATGGTGATCTCGATGCCGCTGAGCCGGTAGTACAGGTCGCGCCGGAAGCGCCCTTCCTCCATCAGCTGCTTCAGGTTGCAGTTTGTGGACGCGATGACCCGCGCCCGCAGTGGGATGAGCTTGTTGCCGCCCACCCGCTCGAACTCGCGCTCTTCCAGCACGCGCAGCAGCTTGCTCTGCATCGAGGCATTTAGATCGCCCACCTCGTCCAGCAGGATGGTGCCGTCGCCGGCAATCTCGAACTTGCCGTGCTTGGTGGTGTAGGCGCCGGTGAACGCGCCCTTCTCGTAGCCGAACAGCTCCGATTCGAGCAGGTCGTGCGGGATGGCCGTGCAGTTGATACGTATGAACGGCTTGCGTGTTTTGAGGGCGCTTTCGGTGTGGATGCCACTGGCGATGAGCTCTTTGCCGCAGCCGGTCTCGCCGCAGATCAGCACGGGGTAATCGTACCGGGCGGCCTTTTTGGTCAGCTCGGTCACCTCTTTGATCTTTTCGCTGCAGCCAATGAAGTCGAGCGTGGAATATTTTGCCTCGGCGCGGGAGAGCATGTCGTACAGCTCGCTGGTCTCCTCGCCCTTGCGGGTGACCAGCGTTTTGATCTTCTCGATGCCGCGCACGATGATGTTGCCGAACGCGCCCACGATCTCGCCCTCCCCGTCGAACAGGGGAATCATGTTCGTCAGGCAGGTCATGCCGTTGATGATGTGGATCTTGCCCAGCACCGGAATGCCGTTTTGCAGCATCTCCGGATAGGGAGAGGCGGAATCCAGCTCCGAGATGTGCCGCCCGATGCTCTCGTTGTTGGGCACACCGAACATGAGGGGGGAGCTTTCGGAGCAGTGCAGCAGGATGCCGTTTTTATCCATGATGATGGAGGCGTCGAACGCCATGTCCATCAGCCCCTTCACCAGTGGGGTCAGGCTGTACAGTTCTTTGGGGTCGATACTGATCTTATGCACAAGGGGTACCTCGCAAAAGAAAAAATTTCGGCCAAAACGCCACAGATAATAACAAGTGTACTGCACAATTGTATGGCTTTTTGCGCAGTATGTCAATCGACAGAGTGGGGACGTCCGGGCATTTTGGGGCCAGACATGCGATTTTTTTATCACAGTTATTCCGAAAATGATTTGGCACGTTTTTTGCTTTATGTAAAGCAGGTGCACACCTGGCCTGCCGAACGGAGGAGATTCCCCGTTTTTTACACAACAACAGAAAGGAAGCGTGAACAAATGGCCGAAATCAAGAAAATTCCGTGCATCATAGGCGGTGTGGAGCAAAAGTACCCCAACGTGAAGCCCGGCACCCCCATCTATGCCAATGCCGTCATCGTGGACAATCTGATATTCGTCTCGGGCATGACGGCGCAGAGCTTTGAGAGCGGCGTGTGCGAGACTGTGACCGCCGAGGACCAGACCCGTGTCTGCCTGAGCAAGCTGAAGAGCGTGTTGGAGAGCTGCGGCTCCAGCCTGGACAATCTTGTCCGCACGCTTATCCTATTCCGCGATATGCGCGACTATGCCACCGTGCGCTCTACAGAGCTCGCCTTCTACCAGGAACACGCGCCCGACCTTGTGGAGCACCCCTGCGCCAGCACGGTACTGCAGGTGGCGGCGCTGGCCCGCCCCGAGTTCTGCGTGGAGATCGAGGCGGTTGCGGTACTGAAAAAATAGCCCTATTGAAGAGCGCTTTACACCCCGGAGATTGCCCGTGGCGCCACCAGGGGGCGCGTCAGGGCACAGGCGTCTCTGTTAACGAGCAGACCCGGCGGGCCAAAGGCCCGCCGGGTCGGCTCGTCTATAAAGAAGGAGGAAAAGGGTTGGTGTGCGGG
>JAVBQQ010000017.1:0-15848 GCA_031548875.1 Oscillospiraceae bacterium | reverse complement strand
GTGAGGGTGGCCGCCTGTGCTTGCATCTGCCGGTTGCGGCGATGCGCATCCCTGGATAGAATCTGGCGGGACAGGCACGGCCGTGCCTGTCCCGTGTTTAGATAGCGGATGCGAGACAGCTGTGGGTGTACTTTTACGCGCATACACGCTTCGCCAGAATCTGCGGGGGGCTTTATAGGATACTGAAAAAAACGGCTTGTTGCCGGGGCTTTATAAATGGCCCAGAATCTTACGGAAGGAGATGCCCAGATGGCCCACATACTTCTGGATACACTGCTGGAAGCATTTTTGGACAGCCTGCGCATGCTGCCCTTCCTGTATGTTGCCTACCTGCTCATCGAGTTTGTGGAGCGCGCCAAGGGCGGGGCCATCGAGCGCCTGCTGGCCAGAGGCGGGCGCTGGGGCTTTGTGCCGGGGGCATTTTTGGGGCTGGTGCCCCAGTGTGGTTTTTCTGCCATGGCGGCCAACTTTTACGGCAGCAGGGTCATCAGCCTGGGCACGCTGCTGGCCGTGTTCATCGCCACATCGGACGAGGCCATCCCCATCATGCTGGCCCAGCCTGAAAGCTACCCCGCCATGGGGCTGCTATTGGCCTGCAAGCTTGTGTTCGCGCTGGCGGTGGGCTTTGTGTTTGACGTGTTGCTGCGGCGGGCCATCCCGCCCGCGCTGCGCGGCGGGTACGAGGGGAAGATAGACGAGGTGTGCTGCCACCACCACGACGAGAAGGCTAACGCTTTCTTGGAGGCGCTGAAACACGCGCTGAACATCTTTGTGGTGGTGTTTCTCTTCACCTTTGCATTTGGGCTGTTGGTGGCCCTGCTGGGCGAGGGGCGCATCTCGGGTTTTCTGGCGGGGCTGGGCTTCGCGCAACCGGCCATGGCCGGACTTGTGGGTCTCATCCCCAACTGCGCGTCTTCGGTGTTGCTTACCCAGCTGTACCTGAACGGTTCCATCACCTTCGGCGCGGTGCTGGCGGGCCTTTCCACCAATGCCGGTGTGGGGCTCACGGTGCTGTTCCGCGCCAACCGGAGCTTAAAGCAGAATCTGTTCATCGTGGGGCTTTTGTATCTACTGGGCACGGCGGTGGGCATGGTGGTGTACGCGGTGGGCCTGGCCGTGGGATAAGGGGCCGGCGGCGCCCCGGACTAGAAGACAAAAGCAGAGCCCCGCGGATACCCGCGGGGCTCTTGGTCGCTTTTTGAAAAACCGGCTTACTTAAGCTCGATCTTGGCGCCTTGCTCTTCCAGCTTCTTCTGCAGCTCTTCGGCGTCGGCCTTGGAGATGCCTTCCTTGATGGGCTTCGGCGCGTTGTCAACCAGCTCTTTGGCCTCTTTCAGGCCAAGGCCGGTCAGTTCCTTCACAGCCTTGATGACGGCCATCTTGTTGGGGCCAACCTCGGCCAGCTGCACGGTATACTCGCTCTTTTCCTCTTCGGCTGCGGCAGCAGCAGGCATGGCGCCGGCCATCATCACGGGGGCAGCGGCCGAAACGCCGAACTTCTCCTCGATAGCCTTCACCAGCTCGTTCAGTTCCAGAACGGTCAGCGTCTCTACTTCGGCGACGATCTTGTCGATTTTTTCAGACATGTCTTTCTTCCTCCTCTAAATCATTCTTCGGTCGCCGCTTTGGTTTCAGCGGCGGGGGCTTCTTCTTCGGCTGTGGCTTCGGGCGCGGCCTCTTCGGCGGGCGCTTCTTCAGCGGCTTTAGCCACAGGCTCTTCAGCGGCAGTTTCTTCCGCTGCGGCTTCGGCAGGGGTCTCTTCCGTTGCGGTTTCTGCAGCGGCAGCTGCTGTGGCAGGCGGGGCGCCTTCCTCTTCGGCGCGTTTCTCGGCCAGGGCGTTCAGCCCCACGGCCAGGCCGCGCAGGTTGCCGGTGAGGGCCGAAAGCAGCATGGCCAACAGGCCTTCGCGGCCGGGCAACGCCGAAAGCTCTTGTACCTCGCCGGCCGGGATGACCTTGCCGTCGATGTAGCCGATCTTCACAGTGAACTTGCCTTTGGACTTTTCGGCGTACTTGCACAGGATGCGCGCGGCCGCCAGGGAGTCCTCCTCATTGGCCAGAGCCAGGGCGGTGGAGCCGGTGAGTGCGCTGTCCAGCTCGGCATATGGGGTGTCTTGCACGGCCAGGTGCATCATGGTGTTCTTCACCACGCTGTACTCCACGCCGGCCTCGCGCAGCTCGCGGCGCAGGGCGGTGTCCTGCTCCACGGTGATGCCGATATAATCCACCAGCACGCCGGCGGGGGCGTTCGTCAGTTTTTCGCGCAGATCGCTCACAAAAGACTTCTTCTGTTCCAGGATCTTTGCACTGGGCATTTGGTTTCACCTCGCTTTGTAGTTGGCGTTCGTATGTTTTGAGCAGCAGGGGCGGGGAGGGGCCGCAAGCAACCAGGTGCGCAGCTCTGCCAAGAAAATGCCTCTTTCCCCATGCGGAGAAAGAGGCATAAAAACACAAATGATCTTGCATTCGAACGCCTGTTTCTCGGCAGGAAGGGTGGCCCCGTTACGGCAATGATGTCGCCAGACGTCAACTGCCTCCTGCTGTCTTAAAAACAGCAATTGTTATTGTACCCGATGGAGCAGGGTCTGTCAAGCTAAGACATGAACTGTGGCGGGTTCATGCGTACGCCGGGGCCCATGGTAGCGGCCACGGTGGCGCTACGAATGTACTGGCCCTTGGCGGCGGCGGGCTTGGCCTTCACGATGGCGTCCATAACGGTGGACAGGTTGTCGGCCAGCTTGTCGGCCCCAAACGAGGCCTTGCCGATGGGCACGTGGATAATGTTGGACTTGTCCAGCCGGTACTCGATCTTGCCGGCCTTGGCCTCGGCCACGGCCTTGCCCACGTCGGGCGTAACCGTGCCGGCCTTGGGGTTGGGCATCAGGCCACGGGGGCCCAGCACCTTGCCCAAGCGGCCAACAAGGCCCATCATGTCCGGCGTGGTGACGAGTACGTCAAAGTCCACAAAGCCTTCGTTCTGGATGCGGTTCACAAGATCCGCTTCGCCCACCAGCATGGCGCCGGCGTCCTCGGCGGCCTTGGCGGCGTCGCCCTTGGCAATGGCAACCACGCGCACATCTTTGCCGGTGCCGTGGGGCAGCACAACGGCGCCACGCACCTGCTGGTCGGCATGGCGGCTGTCCACGCCCAGGCGCACGTGCAGCTCAACAGTCTCGTCGAACTTGGCCGTGGCGGTCTTGCACACCAGTTCCAGTGCTTCTTTGCTCTCGTACAGTTTGGCGCGGTCCACATTTTTGGCTGCGTCTGTGTATTTTTTACCGTATTTCATTGTTTACCCCTCCTCCACAAGAACGCCCATGCTGCGGCAGGTGCCCGCAACCATGCGCACCGCGGCGTCGAGGTCGGCGGCGTTCAGGTCGGCCATCTTTGTCTTGGCGATCTCTTCCAGTTGCGCGCGTTTCAGCGTGGCAACCTTGTTCTTGTTCGGCTCGCCGCTGGCTTTTTCCAGGCCGGCCGCCTTCTTGATGAGCGTGGAAGCGGGCGGGGTCTTTGTGATGAAGGAGAAGGAGCGGTCGGCGTACACGGTGATGACCACCGGGATGAGGTAGCCGATGTCCTTCTGGGTGCGCTCGTTGAACTCTTTGGTAAACGAAACGATGTTCACGCCGTGCTGGCCCAGGGCGGGGCCCACGGGCGGGGCGGGCGTCGCTTTGCCCGCGGGGATCTGGAGCTTGATATAGCCCACTACTTTTTGTGCCATTGCGAATGTTACCTCCTAAAATTGTGGTTCGTTCGGAGGGGCTTCACCGAGCGTCTGCTTCGATAAAATCGACGTCATCAGGCTATGCCTGATGGCAGGACTTCATCGGGCACCCGTCCGATGAACGTCCCTCCTCCCACGGGCGCCCCATGGGCCGCCCTCAAAAGCCGCCGGATGGCGGGTTCCTACGAAAAAACGATGTGCAACGCCCGCTTATACGGGCTTCACCTGTGCGAGCTCCAGCTCGGCGGGGGTTTCGCGGCCGAACATGGAAACCTTCACGTTCACCTTGCCGGCGTTGCGGTCGATGCTCTCCACAAGGCCCACGAACCCTTCCAACGGGCCGGTGAGAACCTCCACGCTGTCGCCCACGGCATAGTCCACGGTGGCCTTGCGTTCGTCCACGCCCAGGGCTTCCACCTCGGCGTCGGTGAGGGGCACGGGCTTGGAAGAGGGGCCCACGAACCCGGTGACGCCGCGCGTGTTGCGCACGATGTACCAGCTGTCGTCGGTCATCACCATCTTCACCAGCACATAACCGGGGAAGAGCTTGCGCTCCACCTCACGCTCCTTGCCGTCCTTGATGTCCACAACCATCTCGGTGGGCACCTTCACCTCTTGGATAAACTCTTGCAGGCGGCGGTTTTCCACGATAGTGGTGAGGTTTTGGGCCACCTTGTTCTCATAGCCGGAATAGGTATGCACAACATACCAAAGTGCTTGTTCCATGCATTCTCTCCTTGCTGGTGGGTGGGATACCGGCCCTAATCTAGGCGCCGATGTTTACGATGAGCCCCAGCCCCCAGCCAAACAGCAGGTCGAGCAGGAAGATGAGCACGGCGGCAATGATGACGAACACCACCACGACGATGAAGTTGTTCAGCACCGTCTTGCGGGTGGGCCAAACGATCTTTTTCATCTCGCCGCGCGCGTCGCGGAAGAAGCGGCCGATCGCTTTCAGGGTGCGCAGAAAGCGGTTTTGCTTTTTGGCAGCGGCTTTCTCAGCCATGGCGATCCCTCCTCCTACTTCGTTTCGCGGTGGACAGTCTCTTTTTTGCAGAAGCGGCAGTACTTCTTCAGTTCCAGCCGGTCGGGCGTGTTCTTCTTGTTCTTCATGGTGTCGTAGTTGCGCTGCTTGCACTCGGTGCAAGCCATGGTGATCTTCACTCTCATGGCGGGATCCTTTCCTTTCTGTGGAAGCGGGGTTCGCCTCCCGGTTTTGACGAACATGCGGCACAAGCCGCATGCGCTTACCTCCCTCGGCCGCGCAGGCATCGCGCGCGAGACTTGCGAAAAAATGCGCACAAAAAAAAGCACCTGCGGTGAGGTGATATTATAGTACCACAAGAGGGGCGGGGCGTCAAGATTTTTTGGGAGGGCCCAACGCCCGCATTTGTAACTTTTCTTTTAGGGGCGGATACTGTATAATAAATAAGCTGTGCCGGGGCGCCCTTGTGGTCGCCACCCGCAGCATGAAGACGAGAAGGGAGGGGAGGCCATGAAGCTGCACAAACAGATCATACGCAAGGTTTTGATTGGCGCGCTGCTTGTGGTGCTGGCCGCCGGGGTGTCATACTCAGTGCGCGACCTGCTGGCCTACCGCCACCCCGAGGCCACCCTGCCGGCTGTGCGCATCGAGTACAATGGCACCGAGCTGCCCGCCGAACACTCGATGATGGACGCCTATTCCTGGCGGTACCTCACATTGGTGAAGGATTGGGCCGTGGAAGACCGCGAAGCCTGGAAAAAGATCGAACCGGCGCCGGTGCTGCCCGACGCGCCGCTGGATGTGAGCTTTTCGTTTGCGCCCAAGGACCTGACTGTGAGCCGGGCAAAGGGTGATAGCGATGTCTTTTCTGAACTGTCCGGCGAACTGCGTACCCCCACCGAACCGGGCGTGTATACCTACCGCGTGGCGGGTGAATGGGGCGTGCGCGGGGCAATTGCCTACTACTTTAGGATACAGGTGTTGGAATGAACAATGGCAAAAGGGTATGGAAAGCGGGCGGCGATGTGCAAAAGGCGTGTGGGTCCGGGTCGAATGGCGCAGCAAGGCCTGTACAGGTAGGGCCGCCCCAAGGTAGCTTGATGCAGGCGGAGCGGACTGTAGCGCCGGTGATGGCCTGGCTTGTGCCGGCCATCATTGTGTTTGTGGCTGGGTTTGTGGCCGCCACCCTGTGGGACCTGGATATCGACCGTGCCTTTTACGACCCGCAAGGCGCGTTTGCCATCTTTTTCGAGAGCTTTGCCTGGTACCCGGCATACGCCCCCGCCCTCCTGTTGGTGGCTCTGGCGGCACTGGCACGCGGCGCCGCAGGGTGGATACGCGCGCTGGGCGGCATCCTGACCGCGGTGGGCGTGGGCATCGTGTTCTATATGAGCATGCATTACCTTGAAAAGCGCGGCCTGGTGGATGGTTTTACGGACTGGCGCAACCTGACGCTGCTGGTTGTGGGTGTCATAGTGGCGCTGCTTCTGCTGTGGTGGGTGGCCCGCCGCAGCGGCGAGACGCGCCACAAGCTGGCCTTTTTTGCGCTGGCGGGCAGCGCCTACCTGGTTGCCGACCAGGTGGCCATCAACATCTTCAAATTGATCTGGCAACGCACGCGCTTCGACGATATGCTGCAAGCGGGCTCTTTTGCCGATTTTACGCCCTGGTTCCATCCGCTGGGCAACGGCGGCAGCTCGTTTCCCTCGGCCCATGTGGCCAACGCTGCCTGCCTGCTTGTGCTCATCGTACTGTGCGATCTGTTCCCTGCGTTCGGCAAACGCCGCAAGCTGTGTTATGCCATATGCTGGGTCTTCATCGCGCTGATGGCAGTGGCCCGCATGCTGATGGGGCGCCACTTTTTGTCCGATACGCTGGCCGCGGCAGGCATCATGGCGCTGCTGTTCTTTGGGCTGCGGCGCACGAAACTGTACAAGAGGGGGCTGGCCGCGGCGCGCGCCGGGACCTTCCGCCTGTTTGGGAGAAATGCGACATGACATTTGAATTTGTGGCCCCTTGTTACTTTGGCCTGGAATCGGCCGCGGCGTTCGATTTCAAACGCGCCGGGGCCGAGGACGTGCGCGCGACCGACGGGCGCATCACCTTTACGGGCGACGAACGGGTGCTGGCCGCAGCCAACCTGTGGAGCCGCTGCGCCGAGCGGGTGATGATCCGGCTGGCGGCCTTCCCGGCGTCCACCTTCGACGAACTGTTCGACGGGGTGTCGGCCATCCCGTGGGAAGACTATATCCCCAAAGATGCGAAGTTTCCGGTGAAGGGTTCCAGCCTGTCCAGCACGCTGTCCAGCGTGCCGGCCTGCCAGAGCATCGTGAAAAGGGCGGTGGTGGAGCGGCTGCGCAAGGGGCACAGGGTACAGTTCCTGCCCGAGCGCGGGGGCGAGCACCGCATCCGCTTCTCGCTGCGCAAGGACCAGGCGGAGGTGTTTCTGGACACCTCGGGCGACGGCCTGCACAAAAGGGGTTACCGCCGCACGGCGGGCATTGCGCCGTTGAAAGAGACGCTGGCTGCTGCTATGGCGGACTTTGGCCGCGTGCGGCGGGAGAGCCTTGTGCAGGACCCTTTTTGCGGCAGCGGCACACTGGTTATAGAAGCGGCGCTGAAGGCGATGAACATCGCGCCGGGGCTGAACCGGCGTTTTGCGGCCGAGCAATATACATTCCTGCCGGGCGGGCTGTTCGACGAGGAGCGCGACCGCGCCCGGGCGGAGATGCGCGAGGACGCCGCTTTTGAGGGCGTCGGCTTGGACGTGGACCCCGAGGCTGTGGCGTTGGCGGCGCACAACGCCCAAAAAGCGGGCGTGGGCGGACGCTGCCGGTTCGAGGTGGCGGACGTTGCCCGTTTTGCGCCGCCCCAGAACGCTACGGTGCTGGCAAACCCCCCGTACGGCGAGCGCCTGGCCGACAAGCAGCAGGCGGGCAGGCTGGCCACCGCGCTGGGCAAGGCCCTGGCGGCACATCCGGTGGCCGGGGCGTACATCATTACGGCAGACGAGGCGTTTGAGACGCACTACGGCAAAAAGGCCAAGAAGCGGCGCAAGGTGTACAATGGGATGATCCCCTGCCAGATCTATATGTACTATTAAGCGGACAGAATGCAAAAAAGAACCCCCGCGGGGGTTCTTTTTTTTGCAGCGTATGATTCGATCAAAGGCCGAGGCTCTCAAACGGAGGCGAAAAATCCCGCCCGCGCAACCGGCCGTCCAATGCGAAGAGGGCCGATGGTTGGCCGCCTGCAAGGCGCAGCATGTCCAGCCATTGGCTCGCGGTGGCCTCTTCCTCCACCTGTTCTGCCACGTACCACTGGATGAACTGGTAGGCGGCATGGTCCCGCGCATCCTGCGCAGCTGTGGCAATGGCATTGATGAGCCCGGTGACCAGTTTTTCGTGCGCCAGCACAGCGCTGAATACCTGTTCGAGATCCGGCCAGTCCGTCTCGGGTTGCTGAATAGCGGGAATGACGGCGTCTTGGCCACGTTCCAGCAGATACTCCCACATGTGGATGGCGTGGGCGGTTTCCTCCTGGTATTGCACGAACAGCCAGTGGGCGGCGCCGGGATATCCCCTCTGGCTGGCCCAGTTGGCCATGCTCAGGTAAAGGTTGGCGCTGTAAAACTCTTTTTCCACCTGTTGATTCAGTAAAGCCAGCAACGTTTTGTCCATCAGGTCACGACCTTTCTTGCTTTGGAAGGGGCGAAGACCGGAAGTGAATGCCGCCTTCGGCCACTTCAAGGATGGATGGTCAGGATTGGGATGACTGTTCGTTGTCGGATACTTCTTCGGGCAGCGGATTTTTGCGCGGCCTGCCGCGCGGGCGCTTGGGTGCGTTCAGTTCTTCCTCCGTCTTGGGCTTGGGCGGCCTGCCGCGCGGGCGCTTGGGCGCGTTCAGCTCCTCTTCCGTCTTGGGCTTGGGTGGCCTGCCGCGTGGGCGCTTGGCGTCGTCGCCCTCGGCCAGGGGAATCACAGTGCCGGCAAAGGTGTCCGGCGCGGGCGTTGACGGATGGGGCGAAGCGGCCAGCGGGGGCTGGGGTTGCCCGGCTGTGGGGCGGGGCAGAGGCGCCACGCCTGTGTGGTATTCAGATCGGGGCGTCTCGGGCCGGGCGGCGGCATCATGCGCCACTGCTGCGCCCCGCGCTGCGGTGGCGCGCTCGTTTGCACGCTGCATCGCTTCCTTCACGTGGTCGGAGTCCGCGCGGGGATAGGCCTGGCGGGGGGCGTGGGCGGTTGTGTCCGGTGCTTCGGCTGCGCCGGCCGGGGAGGACATCTCCCCGGGGATACGGCGCGACGAACCGTTCGTGTTCCATGCCCGGGGCGGCTTTGCCGGGGCATACTTCCAGCCGGAAGCCGTGGTGGGCGTCTCATTCCCGCCCAGTACCTCGCGCATGTTCTCCTGGATGGACTCCAGGCGGAAACCGCTTGCAGCCTGTGCAGTTTGCGCGGGCTGCGCAGTGCGCGGGCGGGGCGGCGGGTTCTGTTGCGGCCTGGGGGGCTGCGCTGCCTGGGGCCGGGGCGCGGCGGGCTGGCTGCGGGCGGCAAGGTTCGCCTGCCGCAGTACCTCCTCGCGGTTCAGCTCGGTGGTGGCGTAGCGCCCCGCCGAAAAGCCGCCGGCGTGCGTGTCGGCGGGGCGGGGCCCGCCGGTGCGCCCGGCATTGTCGTAACGGTTTGTGAGAAGGGGCGCGGCAGAACGGCGCACCTCCATACGATCCCAGATGGTATCGTCGCCCGAAGATTCATAGGGAATGGGATCGGACGCGTAGCGCACACGTGCGGGTTGTTCCGGGGCAGGGGGCATGGTTCCACCATGGGTGGAACTGTTGCCGCCCGGCGCGCCGGTGTGGACGGGAACCTGCGGCGCCGGCTGAGCCGTGGCTTGGGCGACGACCGGAGGCGTGGGTCCACCAATGGCGGAACTACTGCCGCCCGTCTTGATGGCGGGGAAGCTCTGGCTGCGGGCGGCCATCTGGGCGGCGCGCCGACGGGCTGCCGCCGCGGCCTCGGCCTGGCGGCGCACGCTGTCCACCTCCGGGCGCTTGTGCGCGTCGGTGGGGCGGGGTTGTTGGGCCAGCTGCTGCGAATGGCGCAGGGCGGCCTGTACTTGTTCGCTGGCGCGCCGCTGTTCTTCGGCCTGTGCCTCGCGCGAGGCCCGCTCGCGGGCGCCTTGGGCGGCGGCAGCGGCCTGGCGCGCCCTGGCTTCGGCCTCCGCCATGCGCCGGCGGTGGTCGTCCGGTGTGCGCTGTATGTCGGCTGCCGGGGGAGCGGCCTGCGGTTCGGGCACCGTCTGTGGGGTGGTTTCGGCATCCGCCGTTTCGGTGTCCGTCGCGGGTGTTTCGGCAGTGGGCGGGGGTTCCTGCCCGGTTTCTTCTTTTGTTTCTCCGGTGTGATCTTCGCCGGCGCCGCCCTCGGTGTTCGGCTCGGGCTTCTGTGCGGCAGCCTCGCGGGCCGCGGCTTCGGCGCGCAGGATGTCCGCCGGGCGCAGCGTAGTGCCCGCGCCGGCATCTGCTGTTGTGCCGTCTGCCGCGGCGACGGATTCGGGCGCGGCAAGCGCGGCCGCGGCAGCCGCGGCAACGGCCTTGTGGTCCGGGTTTGGCTCACTGCGGCGAGATTCGCCGTTGGTGAGCATTTTTTCAATATGAACTTCGGTCAGTTCGTCTTCGTCGCTGCCGCGTTTGCGCACAGTTTCCACAATGTAGCGGATGACGAGATAGATGACAAAAACGACCAGCGCCGCAACGCAGGCGCACAAAACCCAGGTGATGGCGGTGCCAAAAAAGGCCCGGTAGGATATGAGCACGGTGAGGGCGAAGAGGAGCACGAGCAGCATGACGAGACCGCCGGCCACCGCTATAAGGATCTTTTTAACCAATCGGTCACACTCCCAGAGGTATATTCTGCAAGATAGGCTTGGGCGTTTGGGCGGATTGTTCGCCGTTACTTTGTGCCAAAGATGCGGTCGCCCGCATCGCCCAGGCCGGGTATGATATAGCCGGACGCATCCAGTTGCGCATCGCGCGCCGCGAGGTAGATGTCCACGTCGGGGTGCTCCTTCGAAAGACGCTCAAGTCCTTGGGGGGCGGCAATGAGACAGACGAAACGGATGTTCCGGGCGCCCCGCCGTTTGAGCATGGAGATGGCCTGGCTGGCCGACCCGCCGGTGGCCAGCATGGGGTCCAGCATGATGACGTCGCGCTCGGCGATGTCGCCCGGCAGTTTTACGTAATATTCGATGGGGGCGAGGGTGTCCGGGTCCCGGTACAGGCCAATGTGGCCCACCTTGGCTGCCGGTATCAGCGCCAGCACGCCGTCCACCATGCCAAGGCCTGCGCGCAGGATGGGAACCACGGCCAACTTGCGGCCCGAAAGTGTGCGCGCCCGGGCCGTGGCCAGCGGGGTTTCCACCTCTGTTTCCTGGGTGGGCAGGTTGCGCGTGGCCTCGTAGCACATCAGCATGGCCAGCTCGCGCACCAGTTCCTTAAACTCTTTGGTGCCAGTGTCCTTGTCGCGCATCAGGGCCAGCTTGTGCTGCACAAGGGGATGTTCGACCAGATGGACCTTGCCGGGCATCGCGTTCCCTCCCTTGACAGGTATCGCAGACGTTCAGTCGCGGTTTTCCAGCGCCATGGTCTTGTCCACCCGGCGCTGGTGGCGGCCGCCTTCAAATTCGGTGTTCAAAAACAGGTCCACCAACAGCTCGGCAAGGCCGGGGCCCACCACACGCCCGCCCAGGCAGAGGGCGTTGGCGTCGTTGTGCAGGCGGGTGTACTCGGCCGAGAAGGCGTCGGAACAGCAGCAGGCGCGCATGCCCCGCACCTTGTTGGCCGCGATGGAGATGCCCACGCCGGTGCCGCAGAAGAGTAGCGCGCAGCCGCACCGGCCCGAGACAACCGCCTCGCAGGCGGGCAGGGCGCAGTCGCTGTAATCACAGGATTCAGGACCATTCACGCCGAAGTCGACGACCTCGACGCCCTTGGCCTGCAGAAAGGCCTTGATGCTGTCCTTGAGGGCGTAGCCGCCATGGTCGGCGGCCAGGGCCACGGGCTTCGAAAGCAGGGTGGGAGTTGGCATGGGAACCTCCTGGAGTTAGATACATATCAGGCTTTGGGGGCTTCGCGCTCGGCGCGCTCCCGTTCGGCCTGGGAAAGGCGCAGGTAATGCAGGCGGGCGGCGGTTGCGGAAACAACTGCCACTGCCGGCTTTTCACGGCCGATGGTAGCTGCCGCATCAGCGGCATTGGCAGTTGCCGTGTGAGCGGCATTGGCAGTTGCCGTGTGAGCGGCAACTGCTGCTCCTCCCGCGATGGAAAAAGGCGTTGTTGACAGCCGGACGTCAAACGTTTCCTTATAGGCAGTATAACATAAATCTGCGCCGCTACCAACAAAAACTATGGGCGCCGGGGCGGTGGCCAGCAGGGGGGCAAGTGCGTCCACCGGGCCGGCGGCGTCGGGGGAAAGACGGCCGGCGGCGCCGCTTGTAGCCGCGAGGACCGCCGCATCGAACGCCGCCCAGTACACCTCGCCGCGGCGTGCGTCCAGAGCAGGGATCAATGTGCCCTGCGTGTGGCCCTGCCCGGCTGCGGCCAGCGCGACGGCCAGCAGTGTGGACACAGGTGCCAACGGCGCGCCCGAGGGCAGCGCCATCCCCTTGGCCAGCGCCAGGCCGATGCGCAGCCCGGTGAAACTGCCGGGCCCGGCCGTGACGGCAAACAGTGCGATGTCGCACGGCGAAAGGCCGCAATGTATACACGCTTCCAAGACCAGCGGCAGCAATGTTTCAGAGTGGGTGAGCCCCTTGTCCAGCACCTTGTCGAAAAGGACTTTGCCGTCCCGCCGGATACACACGCTGGCCTCTCGGCCGCTCGCGTCCAGCGCAAGGATGGGATGGCCGGGCCCTGGTTTTTGCATGCTCACAGTTCCGCCGCCCCTTCAATGGTGATCTCCCGCCCGGTGGCGTCCAGGGCGCGGATGTCCACCCGGATGAGCGGGGTGGGCAGCAGGCCGGCGGCGCGTTCGCTCCACTCCACGGCCACCACGGCGCCGCTGTCTATATAATCATACAGCCCGGCCTCTTCCAGGTCTTCGGGGCCGTAGGTGCGCCAGGCATCGAAATGGGCGAAAGGGATGCGCCCGCGATAAAGGTTGACGACCGCGTAGGTGGGGCTGTGCACGGGATCTTGCGAACCAAGGCCCGCCGCGATGCCCCGGCAGAAGGCCGTTTTGCCAGCGCCCATCTCACCGGTGAAGGCGATGACCTCGCCTCCCTGCAGGGTGGCGGCGAGCTGCCGGCCAAGGGCGACAGTCTGCTCTTCGGAGCGGGTGATGTGGCGACCCATCGATAAAGTGCTCCCCTCCCGGCCATGTAGCGTAGATTTTGCAGACATCTTATTATACTCTTTTCGCCCCGGCGGTGCAACCCGGCGCAGGTGGTGGTGTATGTAAGCGGGGCTGCATCGTTGTATCCTATGGGCAAATCCGGTACAATAAGCAAAGCGGTTTTTTCTTGGCCGCGCAGTTTAAAAGGAGGGGGCGCATGCGCGCTGTGACCAGGCTATTGCAACCGCTGGGGCGGTATTTCCGGCAGACGGACATGGCCTACCTGCTCGTCTGCCTGGCGCTGTCCGCCATCTCGGTGGCCACGCTTTTATCGGTGGGCATGTACGGCGAACTGGACCTGAGCGGCACACTGGGCGATTTCCGGCCTGCGCTCACACAGGCGCTGGCCTCGGTGCTGGGGCTGGTGTGTGCGGTGCTCCTCTCGCTGGTGGACTACCACGTCTTCCTGCGCTTCTGGCCGCTGGTGCTGGTCGTGTGCTGGGGGCTGGTGTTGCTCACCTTCATCCCCAGCATCGGCTACGAGCCGCCGGGCACGGGCAGCAGAAGCTGGATCCCGCTGCCCATGGGCATGAGCTTCCAGCCCACCGAGATCGCCAAGATCGGGTTCGCCATCACCTTCTCGGGGCACCTGGCCAAGGTGGGCAAAAACCTGCACAAGCTGCGGGTGTTGCTGCCGGTGCTGGGGCATCTGTTGCTGCCAGTGCTGCTGGTGCACCTGCAGGGGGACGACGGTACGGCCACCGTCTTCTTTGCCATGGGCGTCGTCATGCTCATCCTGGCGGGCATCAACCGCTGGGCGGTGCTGGGGTGCGCCATCGTGGCGGGGGTGGCGGCGCCCTTTGTGTGGAGCTATGTGCTGGGCGATTACCAGCGTGAGCGGGTGCTGGGGCTCATCGACCCCGCGCCCTACGCCGACACCATCATGTACCAGCAACTGCAGGCCCGGCAGGCCATCGGCAGCGGCGGCGTGCTGGGGCGGGGGCTTTTTACTCCGCACCACTACGTGCCCCGCGCTGAGAACGACTTCTTCTTCAGCTACTATGCCGAGAGCTTCGGCTTCATTGGCTGCCTTGTGTTGCTGGCGTTGCTGGGGGTGCTTTTGTACAAGACACTGCAAACGGCACGGCGCGCGCCGGACGGTGCCGGCGCATTCTTGTGCGGCGGCATCTTTGGGGCGCTGTTTTTCCAGATGCTTGTAAATGTGGGCATGAACCTGATGCTGGTGCCGGTGATGGGCATCACGCTTCCGTTTTTATCGGCGGGCGGCACGTCGGTGCTCATGCTGTACCTCTCGGTGGGGCTGGTGCTCAGTGTGGGGCGGCAGGCGTCGCGGGGTCCGGTGCTTGGCCCCGCAGGGGTTTGACAATCGCCGCCGCTTGGATACAATTGTATATAGTATAAGCAAGCAGTGGCCGTGCCCCAGTGGGAGTGCGGCGCCACAAGGAGGGACGGGCCGTGCACGACGGACACAGGGACACAAACGAGGGCAACCTGCCCCGCAACGCATGGCTGCTCATCCTGGTGTGCGCGGTGGCTGTCGTGTTTGCGCTCACCGGCGGCGCCGCTTACGCGGGCATCGGGCAGGCGCGCATGGCGGCGGCAAAGGCCAGCCTTGGGCAGATAGAGAGCACTTTCCTGATGGCGGAACAGGCGGCCGCGGCCGAAAACCTGGCCCCCCCGGCCGACGGCGTGGAGAGCCTGCTGCAATCGTATGCGAGCGAGGGGGAACTGAACGCGTACGAACAGTTCACGCTGAACGCGATGCTGGACGCTTTTGGGCCGGAGCGCGATTTTGATTTCGCCATCTCCCGTTTTGCAGACGCGGCGGGCATCCACACCAGTATTCTCTATTTTCCCACCAAAGGGCGAACAAATATCCAGAAAGATCGCTATTATAGCATGGTGGACAATAATGTGACTGAACATAACTAAGAACAATTTATAGAATTGACATGGGAAATGTCGGAAGCGGTCACACGATGTCGAAAAGTAAATATTGCGATGATACGGTTAGTATGATATACTAAACCACCGCAAGCAGCAGTGTGCGCCCACACTGGAGGGGGCGAGTACACTGACTGCATATAGAGGTACAATGTTTGGAGGTACTGCTATGGAAACCGCCCTGAAACTCCTTATGACCGAGACTTCACCTGAACTGTGCCGGTTGTGTAAGATGACGCTGCCGACCCAAAGTATCGATGTGACCGTTTGTCCACGCAATGGTGTTGCCGCCTACTCGGAGCTTGTACGGCACAAGCCCGACGCCATGCTCGTGGATGTTTTTATGCCAGGAATGGATGCGATATCGCTTAAAAACAAGTACGACGAAAACTACCCCGACCACGATGTGCTATTTTATGTGACGGGCACCTTCCAGAACGAAGAGATCGAACGCGAGGTGATGGAGAGCGGCTTTTCGTTCTACTTCTTGAAGCCGTTCGACGTGGCGGCGCTGGCGTCGCGCCTGTTGCAGGGCGCCGGGCGCAGCAAACAGGCCGACAAAGGCCGCGGCTACGGCCAGAGCCAGGGAACCAACTTGGAGGAAGAGGATATGGTCACCGACATGCTGCGCATGATCGGCGTGCCGGCCCATATCAAGGGCTACCGCTTCCTGCGGGATTCGATCATGATGGTGATCGACGACCCCACGCTTATTAATGCGGTTACCAAGGTGCTGTATCCCGACATTGCACGTGACCATGACACGACCGCGTCGCGGGTGGAGCGTGCCATCCGCCATGCCATCGAGGTGGCGTGGGACCGCGGCGACATCGAGATCCTGAACGATTACTT
>JAVBQQ010000036.1:0-3775 GCA_031548875.1 Oscillospiraceae bacterium | reverse complement strand
TGAACTTGGCCATCTGGTTGAGGATCTCATCCATACAGACACCCATGAAATCAATGAAATCGTGGATGACGATGGGGCGCATGCCCATGCTGGCGGCTCCCACGGCCATGCCGGTGATCACCGTCTCGCTGATGGGTGCGTCCAGGATGCGTTCGGGCCCGAAGGCGTCCAGCAGGCCGGCGGTCTGGCCGAAGGCGCTGCCCTGAAAGCCGATGTCCTCGCCGATGCAGAAGACTTCGGGGTCGCGTTCGAGCTCGATGCGCTGGGCGTCCCGGATGGCCTGGACATAAGTCATGATTGGCATATCTCTATTCTCCCAACCTCAGACATACAGGTCTGAGAACAATTCTTCGGGGGCGGGCAGGGGGCTGTCCTGGGCAAAGGCCACCGCGTCGTCCACCTCTTTGCGTGCCTCCTGGCGGATGGCTTCCAGTTGGGCGGCGGTGGCGTGGCCCTCCTGCACAAGGCGCTTTTCAAAGCGGGGGATAGGGTCTTCGGCCAGCCATTTTTCCTGCTCCGCTTTGGGTTTATAGGGAGCAGGGTCGCCCACGAAGTGGCCGTGGTGCCGCCAGGATATACACTCCACGATGGAGGGGCCCTTGCCTGCTCGTGCGCGCTTCACGGCCAGGGCGGCGGCTTCCTGTACGGCCACCGGGTCGTTGCCGTCCACGGTGACACCGGGAATGCCATAGGCTGCGCCGCGCGCCGCCACCTGCCGCACCTTCATGTGCCGGGCCGCAGGGGTGGACATGCCAAAGCCGTTGTTTTCGCAGACGAAGACGAGGGGCAGGTCCCACACCGAGGCCATATTGGCCGACTCGTGGAAGGTGCCCCGATTGGAGGCGCCGTCGCCGAAGAAGGCCACGGTCACCCCGCTGCCTCGGCGCTTTTGGGTGTAGGCTACGCCGGTGGCGATTGGCATGCTGGCCCCCACAATGCCATTGGCGCCGATGATGCCCTTGGAAAGGTCGGCGATGTGCATGGAGCCACCCTTGCCCCGGGAGTAGCCGGTGGCCCTGCCGAACAGTTCGGCCATCATGCGGTCGAGGGAAGCGCCCTTGGCGATGCAGTGGCCGTGGCCCCGGTGTGTGCTGGTGAGACAATCGGTTTCTTCAAGGCAGGCGCACACGCTGGCGGCAATAGCTTCCTCCCCGCTGTAGAGGTGGAGGAAGCCGGCCAGTTTACCGTCCAGAAACAGGGTGCGGGCCGTCTCCTCAAACAGGCGGATGCGCACCATGGTGCGGTAGAGTTCCCGCAGGGATTTGGCAGAGTGCTTCATGGCAATGCGCCTTCCTTTCAAGGGTTTTCCTTTTCCCCTTTATAGTACCGTTGCCGCCCGACGCCGCACAACTCAAAAGTAAGACATCTTCTTTGGGATGGTGTCCTATTTTGCAGGGGGAACAGCGTGTATACTATACATTATAGCACCCATTGCCTTTATATGGCACCAGCGCTACAATAGAAAGGAAGCGAAAAGAGATGGGACCTATTTTTTCAAAGATCACCCAGGTGAGCATCATCGTGCCCGATGCGAAGGCCTATGCCAGGCGGTTTTGGGACAAATACGGCATCGGCCCCTGGACCTTTACCGACTTTGACCCCGGCAATACCACCGAGATGACGGTGAGGGGAGAGGATGTCCCCTACGCCATGTGTCTGGCCCTGTGCAACCAGCTGAACGTGCAGTTGGAGCTGATCCAGCCGTATGACGACAAGAGTATCTATGCGGAGTTCCTGCGGGAGCACGGCCCGGGCATCCACCATCTGGCCTTCGACACGCGGGACCCCTTTGCCGACGCCCTTGCGGACCTGGCCGGGCTGGGCAACGAGATAGTACAGGGTGGCCGGGACAGCGGCGGGATGCAGTTTGCCTACGTGGACATGATGAAAGACGTGGGTCTTGTGGCCGAGCTGTGCGACCCGCCGCCCGACTTCGTGCAACCCGCTCCCGATTCCGCCTATCCCTGAACAAATCCCCCGAAAGGACGTTGCGGCATGTACAACCAGGGCCAATCTCCCCTGTATGACATCGAGCAGACCGATATCGCCATTGAGGGCGGCGATATCACGGTGAGGTATGTGGAGATGGCCGGGGAGGGGCATATGGAGTTTGCCCACTCCCACACAGACCACGAGATCTATTACTGTGTAGCAGGCCGTATGCAGATCAAGATGCAGGGCACGACGCACCATCTGTCCGCCGGAGACTTCGCCCTCATCGCGCCGGGCGTCATACACGAGATACGCTACGACCCCGCCGAGCCCAAGCAGTATTTCATCTTTGTTTTTCGGCCGGTGGCGCGCGGCGACGGTGAAAGCCGGTTCTTCGAGGCTTTTGCGGCATTGTTTGAGCAGCATGCCTATTTTGTGGGCCGGGACAGGAAAGGCGTGGACGAACTCTTCGGGCGGTTGCTGCGGGAGCGGGAGGAGGACGGCTTTGCGGGCAAGGAGATGCTGCGCAACTACTACCTCGAGTTCATTGTCCGCATCCTGCGCAACCTGATCGAAAAGAAGGGGACGGACAATGCCAATACCAACCTCGCCATGCAGATCACGAAATACCTGCACGAAAACTACGACAGGAACATCAGCATGCAGGATGTGGCGGATGCGCTTTATGTGACCCCTCGGCACATCAACCGTGTATACCGGGAGTTCTTTGGCAGCAGCTTCAAGCAGACGCTGCAGAACTTCCGGGTGAACTATGCAAAGAACTACCTCTGCGACACGAACGATTCCATTGAAAAGATTGCCCGTATGGTGGGCTTTTCCTCCGCCCACGGTTTCTCCCGGCTGTTTTTGGAACTGGAGGGGATGAGCGCCACCGAGTATCGGCAACGGCATCATCGGCCCGCCGAAGAGGACGGCGGATGATTTTGGAATCTGCAATCGCCCTGCCCGCATCTCACTGGAACTGGTGCTCTAATGGCATTGAAAACAAATTTTTCTTGTGTTTTTTGAAAAAAAGTGGTAAGTTTTCTGACAGGAATTATATGGCACTCTTTTTTTACCACTTGTAGACCATTTTTAGACCATGTAAATAGCGGGGAGGACGTTAGCGATGACGATGCGAAAAAAGATCGTGCTTGCTCTGGGTGTTTTGTGTGTGCTCATCTTGCTTCAGGGCGTGATTTTTGCCCTGCTTCTGGTGCAGATACGCACAGCTTCGAAAGAACTGGACCAAGCCAACACGATGACGACGGAAGTGAACTACATCGAGATGTCCCATTATAAGTGGCTGCAGGGGCTCACGCTGACGCTGTACACAGGGGCGGAGTTCACCGGCTCGCTGGACTCGGGCGCCTGCTCGCTGGGCACCTGGCTGGATTCCGAAGCCGTGGTGGACAACACCGACCCGACCTTCCATGCGACGCTGGACCCAGTGGTTGCCCCGCACGACAAGATACACGAGGCAGCGGGGCGCATACTGGCTGTGATGGAGAGCGACCACGCCGAGGCGGAGCGCATCTATAATGAAGAAGTACTGCCCAATATCCAGATAATCGTTGGTGGGCTGGACGCTGTGAACGAATACGCAAACGGCGTGATGACGGAAAAACAGGCCCACAGCAACCAGGTGTTCTCGCTGGCCATCGGTCTCGTCATCGGCTTTGTCGTCGTCAGCTTTGTCATTGGCATCCTGATGATGCTGATGCTGATCCGCCAGGTGGTGCCGCCGCTGAAAAAGCTGACTAACGCCGCAAACGACCTTGCAATGGGCGACGTGTCGGTGGAGGTGGATATTCGCTCGAAGGATGAGATGGGCACCTTGGCC
>JAVBQQ010000070.1:0-5124 GCA_031548875.1 Oscillospiraceae bacterium | reverse complement strand
TCCTGCAGGATAACCTTATCGACGAATACCGCATCTACCTGATCCCAACCCTGCTCGGCGGCGGACTGCCGTTGTTCCCGTCGGGCTTCCCCGCGGCGAACCTCACGCCGCAAAGCGCAAAGCCTTTGGGGCAAATCGTGGAGCTCATTTACCGCAAGAAGGTTTGACGCGGCCTGTGCGGACAATGCAAGCAAAACACGGGGAGGGGCGAAGCCATGGAACTTGAAATCATCCGGGGCGATATCACGAAGTTGGCTGTAGATGCCATTGTCAACGCGGCCAACACCTCGTTGCTTGGCGGTGGCGGCGTAGACGGCGCCATCCACCGGGCTGCAGGGCCGCAGCTACTGGCCGAATGCTGCACCCTCGGCGGATGCGAGACAGGCATGGCCAAAATCACCAAGGGATACAACCTGCCGGCAAAATACATTATTCATACGCCGGGGCCCGTTTGGCAGGGCGGCGCCCATAGTGAGGCGGAATTGCTACGCAGCTGCTACCGAAGCTGCTTGGAGTTGGCAGTGCAACACCACTGCGCCACCATCGCCTTTCCCTCCATCAGCACCGGCGTGTATGGCTACCCGGTGGAACAAGCTTGCCGTATTGCATTGGATGCAATCAAGCACTTCCAGGACACAGACGGTGTTATCAAAAAAGTCATCATCGTGTGCTTTGACAGCAAAACGAAAGCTGCGTATGATGCAGCTTTCGCCGAACGCGCTACCACCTGAGGCACACACGAAATAAGCAAAAAAGCGCCAACGGTGCCCATATGCGACGGAATAACATGAAAGCGCATAAGAGAGAAAGCAAAGTGCGGCTATTCAGTTTTGAAATTGGCCACTAAATGGTAGTATAATATGTAATGATTATTTTGGGTGATGCAGATGAAGGGGAGACACACTGGCACAGCAGAAAGGAGGACGCTATGCAAACATTGAAATTGGCCAATTTTCGGGATCTTGGAGGCATTGCCGCCGCAGGTGGGCGTGCTGTTTCACCGGGACGTCTGTTGCGCTCCGGCGAGGTTGTCGCGTTGGCACAAGCGGATAAAGATATTCTGGTCGACGTGTACCATCTGCGCAATATCATCGATTTGCGCAGTGCGTCGGAGCGCGCCCAAAAGCCGGATGACACCATACAGGGGGTTGCTTATTATCCCATCGACGTGCTGAAAGATATGGCTTCCAAGGCGCCGGATGAAAAACACCTGTTGACCATGCTGGATTCGCCCGCGGCCGTCGACCGGTTCATGAAGCAGGTGTATGCGCTTTTGATCACCGAAGAAAGCGCGTGCGCCGGCTACCGCCATATGCTGGATATTCTGCTGCGGCAAAATGAGGGGGCGACCCTTTGGCATTGCTATGCAGGTAAGGACCGGGCCGGCTTGGGGGCGGCTATCGTGCTCACGCTTCTGGGTGTGTCGGAAGAAGATGTCATGGCAGACTATCTCAAGACCAACGAACTGCGAGCGTCCATCAACAGAGACATTCTAGCGAAAGCGCGCCAAAAAGCTACCCTGAGTGACGCCCAGCTTACCGCAATTGGCATTGCCCTCGACGTACAGCCGGAATATCTGGAGACATCCTATCACACGGCTGCCCAAAAGTATGGGTCATTCAAAGGATATCTCGCACAAGCCCTCGGGGCGGATGCGGCCATGCAATCGGCGTTGCAGGGCATGTACCTTTCCTGAACAACCCACAATTTACAGCAGGAGCGTGTTATAATGCCAAAGCTTCCCTTTTGTACCTGCACCGATTACGAATGCCACCTGAACCCGGCGAACCATGAGCGCGGTTGCGACCTTTGTGTGGCAAAGTGCTGAAAGCGAATGAGATACCAAGCTGTTTTTTCAAAAAAGCCGCGCCCGATCTCTCCGGCCATTCCGATTGGTCGTTCGAAGGGTTCGCCCGGTTGGTCCGGAAAGAATAGGCACCAACAATGCAAAAGCAGAGCGCCGAAAACGAAGTGTTCCGGACGCTCTGCTTTTTGTTTATACAAGGCTTTCTTTGGTTCGACGTCACACAGGCATGGCCCCTGCAAACTCGGGGAAAGGGGCCACGCTGCGTTGTAGGATGCCCTTCATGTGGGCGATGAGGATGCCGTAGTTCGTCATAGGCACGCCCTGCTCCTGCGCCACGGCGGCGCGGTGGCGCATAGCGCGGTCGTTCAGCATGCACCCCCCGCAATGCACCACCAGCTTGTATGGGGAGAGGTCGTCCGGGAATTCGCCGCCGCTCGTGAAGGCGAATTCTACCTCCCGGCCTGTGTGAGCGCGTATCCAGCGGGGCAGCTTCACTGTGCCGATGTCGTCGCACTGGCGGTGGTGACTGCACCCCTCGCTGATGAGGATCGTGTCGCCTTCCTCCAGCGCGTCGAAAGCGTCCAGCGCCTGTACGGCCGGGGCCAGCACCCCCTTGTGCCGCGCGAACAGGATGGAAAAAGAGGTAAGCGGCACCTCCGAAGGCACCACTTCGGCCACGCTCTCGAACACCTGACTGTCGGTGACCACCAAGCGCGGCGGTGCGGCCAGCAAGCCCAGCGTGTGGGCTAGGCCGTCCTCCTTGGTCACAAGCGTCTGCCCGCCGGCGTCCAGGATGTCGCGGATGGTCTGCTGCTGAGGCAGGATGAGCCGCCCTTTGGGCGCCGCGCTGTCGATGGGTACCACCAGCACCACAACGTCGCCGGGAGCCAGCAGATCGGCCACGATGGGCCGGGGGTGCAGCGCGTCTGGCCGCAGGCCGGCGATGCGCTCCTTCAGCTCGCGGATGTTCTCACCCGTGCGGGCACTGGCCGCCAGTTCATGCTCCGCACCGCCGTTCGGTGCCGCGCCGCCCGGCAGGTCGGATTTATTATAGATGGTGAGGTAGGGTAGGCCCCGTGCGCGGAACATGGCCTCCAGCTTTTCTTCCCAGGGGCCCTTGCCCTCTGCGGCGTCCACCACCAGCAGCGCAATGTCGATCCTTTCCAGCGCCTGCAAGCCCCGGCGCACCCGCTGGGCGCCCAGTTCGCTGTCGTCGTCCAGGCCGGGGGTGTCTACGAACACCACCGGCCCCAGCGGCAGCAATTCCATCGCCTTGGACACAGGGTCGGTGGTGGTGCCCGCAATGTCGGACACGATGGCCACCTCCTGCCCGGTGAGGGCGTTGATGAGGCTGGATTTGCCCGCGTTGCGCCGGCCGAACAGGCCGATGTGGACGCGGTTGGCGGTAGGGGTGTCGTTCAGGCTCATGGGAAGCCTCCTTTGGTGGATGTTTGAGGTATTTTTGTTTAACCATGTCGCACGCTCACAGCCGAAAGTCCCGTTCACCGCCGCGGATGCCGATGAGATTGTTCTGCACGATGCCGCGCACCTTCTCATTGGGCACATTGGATATCTCGGCCGCGATCATCGCCTCGCCCAGCTTTTTCGTCTCGGGGCTGGCGTAATCCTCCAGGTACTCCTGCAGGGTGAGCAGCGCGTTCGGGTGGCAGCAGTTCTGGATCTGCCCGCTCTTGCACAGGCTCATGAAGCGGTCGCCGGTGCGGCCCTCGCGGTAGCAGGCGGTGCAGAAGCTGGGGATGTGCCCCATCTCCATCAGCCAGCGCACCACCTCGTCCAACGGGCGTCCGTCGCTGATGTCGAACTGGGCGGAGTTTTCCTCCTCCGGTTCGGGCTGGGCGTAGCCGCCCACGCTGGTGCGGCTGCCGCCGCTGATCTGCGAGATGCCCAGCCGCAGCGCCTTTTCGCGGCAGGTCTTGCTCTCCCGGGTGGAGACGATCATGCCGGTGTAGGGCACCGAGATGCGGATGATGGCCACGAGTTTGGCAAAGATATCGTCGCTGATGCCGTTGTCGAAGGCGCCGGGGTCGATGTCGTCGGCGGGGCAGATGCGCGGCACGCTGATTGTGTGCGGCCCCACGCCGAACACCGCCTCCAGATGCTCGGCGTGCATCAAAAGGCCGGCCAGCTCGTAGCGGTACAGCTCCAGCCCAAACAGCACGCCCAGGCCCACGTCGTCGATGCCGCCCAGCATGGCGCGGTCCATGGCTTCGGTGTGCCAGGCATAGTCGTGCTTTGGGCCCTTCGGGTGCAGCTGGCCGTAGCTCTCCTTGTGGTAGGTCTCCTGAAAAAGGATGTAGGTGCCGATGCCGGCGTCCTTCAGGCGGGTGTAGTTTTCCACCGTGGTGGCCGCGATGTTCACGTTCACCCGGCGGATGGACCCGTTCTTGTGTTTTGTGTTGTAGATGGTGTCGATGCTCTCGAGGATGTATTCCAGCGGGCTGTTCACCGGGTCCTCGCCCGCCTCCAGCGCCAGCCGCTTGTGGCCCATGTCCTGCAGGGCGATCACCTCGCGGCGGATCTCCTCCTGCGTCAGCTTCTTGCGGGAGATCTGTTTGTTCTGCGCGTGGTAGGGGCAGTATACGCAGCCGTTCACACAATAGTTGGAGAGGTACAGCGGCGCAAACAGTACGATGCGGTTGCCGTAGAAATCCCGCTTGATCTGTTCGGCCAGGCGGAAGATCTCCTCCTGCTTTTCGGGAATCTCGCAGGCCAGCAGCACCGACGCCTCCCGGTGGGAAAGCCCCTTGCGCAGTCGCGCCTTCTCCAGGATGGCGTCCACCAGTTGGGCGTTGTCGCGGTTCTGGTACGCGTAATCCAGCGTGTCCAGGATCTCCTCGTGGTTGATGAACTCCTCTGCCTTGGAGGACTTGGGGTCGTAGGGTATTTTGGTCAGTGTTGTCGTCTGGTTCATGTTTATCTTCCTTTCTTTTTCGGGTCAGGACGGGCGTGCCCGCCTTCTCCGTCAAATTGCCGTCTGCCTGAATGTGTTTGTCCCGCTCCCGGTTGCGGGACGACCCTCTGCCGGGCGGTGGTCGCCTCTCCCGTCCGTCACCGTGTAACCAATGGCTTCCATCCGTTTTTCGATGGACGCTCGTTCGCTTGCAGAGGTGGCGTTCTTGTCGTTGTACAGCTCGTAATGTCGCCGCTCGTCCTGCGGCGTCAGGTTGGGCATGATCACGTTCGCCCCGGCCTGCACGCCCCGCTCCCAGCCGTCGGACGCCACGGTGCCCAGCGCAGTGGTAGCGGGCAGTAGCGCCGTGGGCAGCAACAGGCGCACCACCGCCAGCACGAACAGC
>JAVBQQ010000035.1:0-32303 GCA_031548875.1 Oscillospiraceae bacterium | reverse complement strand
GATGGCGATCCACTTGAGGGCGCCGGCCGAAAGTCCTCCCTCCCGTTGCCAGGGCGCGGGAAGCGTCTGTTTCGATATCGCGGGCATGGGCGTCCTCCTCTCACAGGGCTTGCACAAAAAAGAGGCAAATCGCGTGGATTTGCCTCTTTGGTCATATCACTCGGCCGATCATTCGTCCTCTTGGGCAATCTTCTCGGCGGGCTCGGCTTCCGCTTCGGCCTCTTCCTCATTTGCAGGCGGGGCAGCTTCCACAGGCTCTTCCTCCGCCGCCAGCTGTTCTTCCTCGGCTACGGCCTCCGCAGCGCCGGGGATGGCTTCCTCCGCCGTGGGGATCTCGTCGGCGGCAGCCAGGTCCTTCTCAGCCTCAGCCACGCCGGCTTCCTCCTCAGGAGTTGAGTCGGCTTCAGTAGGTGCAGTCTCGGCCCCAACAGCCGAAGCTTCCGCTTTGTCCGCGGCTGCTTCGATCTCCGCAGCCAGGCCCTCGTCAACAGTCGTTTCCTCCGATGACGCGCTGGCAACCACCTCGTCCTCGCCGCCGCGCGGCGCGTCGCGCTCGGGCTCGGGCAGCAGCGCCTTCATGGACAGGCTGATGCGCTTGCGGTCGAAGTCCACGTCCAGCAGCTTCACTTCCACCTCGTCGCCCACGGCGAGGGCGTCCTGCACCTTCTCCACGCGGTCGTAGCTGATCTCACTGATGTGCACGAGACCGTCGATGCCGGGCAGGATGCGCACAAAGGCGCCAAACTGGGTCAGGCTGACCACCGGCGCGGTGAATACACTGCCGATGGGATATTCGGAGCGCAGCTTCTCCCAGGGGTTGTCCTCCTGCTTTTTAAAGCCGAGGGACACCTTCTGGTTGTCGCGGTCCAGGTCTTTCACATACACCTCGATGGTGTCGCCCGCGTTCACCACCTCGCTGGGGTGCTTGATGCGGTTCCAGGAAAGTTCGCTGATGTGCACAAGACCATCCACGCCGCCAATGTCCACAAAGGCGCCGTATGAGGTGAGACTTTTCACGGTGCCCACGTAGTGGCGGCCCACCTCCACCTCGTTCCAGAACTGCTCGCGCTGGGCGCCCTGCTCCTCCGCCAGCACCTCGCGGATGCTGCCAATGGTGCGCCGGGGGCTGAATTCTTTAATTTTGAGGCGTACATGCTGGCGAACCAGCTGGGTGTAATCTTCGCCACGGCGGGCGGTTGCCTGCGAAGCGGGGATGAACACCTTCACGCCCTTCACGTTGGCAACAAGGCCGCCCTTGTTGCTCTCGGTAACGTAGCCTTCCATAATGGTGCCCTCTTCGGCGGCCTTGGCCACCTCTTCGGCACCCCTGCGCGCCTCCATCTGGCGCTTGGAAAGGAACACGATGCCCTCCTGGTCGCTCACCTTCACAACCACAAGATCGATCTCGTCATCCTTCTTGGCCACCTCGTCCGCAGAGCGCACGGCGGGGTCGTCAGTCAGCTCCTCCAGCTTCACAATACCTGTGTGCTTGGTGCCGATGTCCACCGTGACCTCATTGGCGGAAACAGCTTCGACGACGCCCTTTACCACCTGGCCGGCATACACCGGTTTCATGGAATCGTTCAGCATCTCCTCAAAGCTTTTCTCTCCGTCAAGAATAACATCGCTCATTTTGGCCAAAACCTCCTCGATTGCGGACGATGGTGTGGAAGCGCCCGCTGTGATCCCGATCCGTCGCACACCGGAAAGGTCAAGCCCTTCCAATTCGTCGGCCGTCTCTATCTGCACGGCCTTTGTGTGCGCGGCGGCAACACTGCATAGCTTCCGGGTGTTGGAGGAGCCCCTGCCGCCCACCACGATTACAAGATCGCAGCGCTTGCTGAGGGCCTCCGCTTCCTGTTGTCTCGCTCTAGTCGCACTACATATTGTATCAAAAACATCACATTTTGTACACTCTTTTTTCAGCAAGGACGTGCATTGTACCCATTTTGTAATCTCAAAAGTGGTTTGCGCCACTACATACACGGGTTTTGTCTTGTCTATTTCCGGCAAGATATCGACCAATTCGAGGGCATCCGCAAACACGCGCACCGGCCCGGACGTGTAGCCCACAATGCCCTGCACCTCGGGATGGCTGGCATCGCCCGCCACCAGAAGGGTACCCCCCGCCTCGTCGCAGCGGCGCGCGATATCGTGGATCTTGGCCACATAGGGGCAGGTGGCGTCCACCACGCGGGCGCTCCTGTGCGCAAGTTCTTCCAACACGGCGGGCGCCACGCCGTGGCTGCGCACTACGGCAATAGCGCCTTCGGGCAGGTCGGCCGGCGTGTCGGCCACCACAACGCCCTTTGCCGAAAGTGCCGCAATGGCCTGGGGGTTGTGGATGAGCGGGCCCAGTGTGGCCACCGGATATTCGCCGCCGGCCAGCTGTTCGGTCATCTCCACGGCGCGCGCCACGCCGAAGCAAAAGCCGGCCGTTGCGGCCAGCTCCACCTCTATCCCGCCAATCTCGTACACAAGGGGCTCCTTGCGTTCACTGCCCATCTGCATCCTGCTCCTTCGGCAGGCGCTCCTGGATGACAGAGAGCAGCAGCTCCAAGGACTGGTCGAAGGTAAACCCGGTGGTGACCACCTCGATGGCATCTTCGGCCCGGCGCAGGGGCGCCGCGGCGCGGTGGCTGTCATTGTAGTCGCGCTTTTCGATATCCTTGAGCACCTTATCGTAGCTGGCTTTGTCCCCGCGCGCCAGCAGCTCCTCGTAGCGGCGGCGGGCCCGTTCCTCGGAGGTGGCCGTCAGGAAAATCTTGACGTTTGCCCGGGGCAGCACCACGGTGCCGATGTCCCGCCCATCCATGATGACATTCGTCTCGCGCGCAAGGCGGCGCTGGGTGTCCAGCAAAAAGGCGCGCACCGACGGATGGGCCGATACGTCGCTTGCGGCGATGCCCACCTTCTCCTCGCGGATGGCTTCGCTCACGTCCTCGCCGTCCAGCAGGATACGCTGTTTCCCGTCCACGTGGCGCAGGGCGAGGTCGATGACGGGCAGCACCTTCTCCACCTCGGCTTCATCCTTGGGGTCCACCCTGGCGCGCAGTGCCGCCAGGCCGATGGCGCGGTAGAGCGCACCCGTGTCTACATACAAAAAACCGGTGCGGGCTGCCAAGGCCTGCGCCAGTGTACTTTTGCCCGCCCCGGACGGACCGTCGATTGCAATTGATGTCATGCAAGTTCTCCTCAGTTGAATGAAAGATTGGCGGTGTTTCAGCCGGGCAGCCCCCGCACCGCGGCATAAGCGGTGCACCAGGCAATCTGCAGGTTGTACCCGCCGGTGTAGCCATCCACGTCCAGTATCTCCCCCGCAAAATACAGTCCCGGCGCTTTCTTGCTGTGCATGGTCTTGGGGTCCACCTCGCGCACATCCACGCCCCCCGCCGTGATGACCGCATGGCGCAGGTCGCCCCGGTCGGCAATGGGTATCTCCAGCCGCTTGAGAAGCGCCGCAAGGCGCAGCCGCTCCTCTTTGGTGATCTGGTTGACGCGGCGTCCCGGCTCCACGCCCCACCTGTCCAGCACCACCGGCCGCAGCGAAGCGGGCAGCAGCTTGTCCAGGCAATTTGCGGCGGTGCGGTTCGCAAATTCGGTAAAGTCCCGCTGTATGCGTGCGTCCAGCTTTTCGGGCGGCAGGGCGGGTTTCAGATCGATGACGGACACATAGCGGTGGGCGTCTATCTCGCCCAGGAACGCGCTGGCCGAGAGCGCCAGCGGCCCCGAAAGGCCGAAATGGGTGAACAACAGCTCCCCCTGTTCGCAGAATACGCGCCTGCCGTCTTCTTCCAGCGCCAGCGCTACATTGCGCAGCGAAAGGCCCATGGCCCGCTTCGCGGTATCGCCCGCCTCCACCATGGCCACCAGGCTGGGCCGGGGCGGCTGGATGGTGTGGCCCACCGCACGGGCAATCCCGTATCCGGTCCCGGTGGCGCCTGTGGCGGGGTAAGACACCCCGCCCGTGGCCAACAGTACGGCATCGGCGGCAAGCTCGCGGCCGTCGGCCAGTGCAAGGCCGCGGATGGTATTGCCGTCTTCGTCCAGCAGCAGGCGCTTCGCCTCGCCGCGCACCATCGTGGCGCGCCCCGCATGCCGAGCCAGCGCGTCCACCACATCCTGGGCGCGCCCGCTCTGCGGGACCACCCTGCGGCCGCGCTCTTCCGCCAGCGGCAGCCCCAGCTTGTGCTCGAACCACTCCATCACAGCATGAGGTGGCAGCGCGTGGATGGCTGAATACAAAAACCGCGGGTTGCGGCGGATATTGCGCAAAAATTCCGTCTCGTCGCAGGCGTTGGTCAGGTTGCAGCGACCCTTGCCGGTAATGGCCAGCTTTTTGCCCGGCTTTTCCATCTGCTCCACAAGGGTGACGGCATGGCCGGCCTCCAGCGCGGCACCCGCCGCGAACAGGCCCGCGGCGCCCGCGCCTACAATCAGCAGTTCCGCCATGCCGCAGCGCGCCCCTTCCTCAAACCAGGCCCTCCCGCATGGCACCGCCCGCAAATTTGGCGATACACGCGATCACCTCGGTCTGGTCGGCGATGTAGTCGTCGTGCCCGCCAAACTCCCGGCCGTAACGGGTGCGCACGTCGTAACGCGGCGGCGGACCCTGCAGGTGGTTTTCGTACTCCTCGCCAAACAGCGCATGATGCAGCGCGCCGGCCTCCACCGGAGCGGTGGCCAGGTTGACCAGCGGCAGCCCCAGCTTAAGGCAGCGGTTGACGTCTCCCCATAGCTGGGCCAGATCGTAAAATTGGAAGAGCGCGCGGCTGTCCGTCCGGCGCAGGGCGTCCCGCCCCCCGCGCAGCATGTCAAAGATGAAATTCCGCTGCAGCCCTCGGCCGAACACGGCGGGCAGGCGCAGCACGGTGGCCTCCGGCCATGCCTCGTGCACCCAGCCCTCCAACGCCAGCCGGTTGCTCCCGTAAGGCGAAAGCCCCTCCCCGCCGGCGGGCGAGTCCTCATACACACCAGCAGGCTTTCCGTATACGTCGACGGTGCTCAGCAGCACCAGCCGCTCAGGCTTCATGCGCTCGATGTTCTGCATCGCCTGCCGGGCGCGGGCAAGGTCCGTCTCGGGGTCGGCATCGGCCGGGCGCGCGTCGCCCGGCATGCCGCAGTACACCACCAGCCCGATGTCCGCGCCAAAGCTCTGCTCGATGTTGGCGCTATTGTACAGGGCGTCAAATGAATGTGCGGCGGCCAGGTTGCCGCCCACAAACCCGGTATGCCCCACCAGCGTGTGTCTCATGCAGCTTCCCTCCCCGCCCCACTTATCCAGACTGTAAACTCAGAATTATTATACCGTATCCGCCCCCCGAAAGCAAATTCGCGCAAAAAGCACACGCGAAAGACCCGCCCCAAAAGGCGGGTCTTTTTTTATGAATAATTTCATACCTTCGTGGTTATCATCGCATATGGCCGGCGCGGCGGGTTGCGGTTCCACCGTAGGCAGAGCTGGGCCCATCATAGGCGTACCGCCGGGCGGGGGCGCGGTCGAACGGGCGCACAGAACTGCGCGGCAGAGGCGGTTCCGTCACACGCAGCTCACCCCGAGCGGGGCGCCGGTCGTGCTCCACAAGCAGGCCGGCGGGAGGGCGTACACGGCTGGAAGGCGGCTCCGGCCTGTCCTCGATGCGGATGGGCAGCTTCGCACGCATGGCGGCCAGGCGCTCCTGCCGGCGCTTGTTGCGCGCGTGGCGCAGGTAGATGACCCGCAACACCAATAAAACGATGGCCGTTGCCAGCGCCGCCGTGAGAACCCAGAAGGTGACCGGATGGCGCTGTGCCATGGTGGCAAGCACGCCGGTGTTCTCCAGCAATATCTCGTCCAGCCCCGTCCAGCCAAGGGGCACGGTGGTGATGACCTGCTCGGAGGTGGGTAGTGCGATGCTGAGTGTGGCCGTGGGGTTGAAATTTTGCCCGATCACGTATTCCGCGGGCGCGTCGTAGGTAACGGTCACGTCGTCCAGCGAAAGGTCGTTGCGCAGGAGGAAGGGCACGTCCTGCCCCCGCAGGATGATCTCTCCCAGCGGGCTGTCGCTGCCTCCCAGCACCGGCACCCGCGCTTCGGCAAACGCCGACGCCGGGAAGACGGCGGGCGCATAATTGGCAAAGCAGTAGTCCAGCAGCTTGCTGGTGGATTCGTACTTGGCCTCGTGCGTGGGGCAGGAAAGCACCACGCAGATCAGCTCCATATCGCCCCGCCGCACGGTGGTCACAAGGGTGTAGCGGGCGGCGTCGGTATAGCCCATCTTGCTGCCGGTAACGCCTTCATAATAGAACCGGTTGTCGGGCTGCAGGATGGGGTTGTCGCCCGCAAAGACATAGCCCGCCCGTTTGTTGGAGGGCGTCATGTTGTACTGTGTGGCGGCGAACAGCTCGCGGAAATGCGGCACGGTAAGCGCCCAGCGGGTAATCTGCGCCATGTCGTGAGCAGTGGTGTAGTGGGCGTCGTCCGGCTGGCCGCTGGGGTTGGTGAACTGGCTGCCCGCAAGGCCCAGCGCTTTCGCTTTCTTGTTCATCCGCTCGGCAAAGGCTTCCATGCTGCCGCCCGAATACTCGGCCAGCACATTGGCGGCGTCGTTGGCAGATTCGATCTGCGTGGCGTACAAAAGGTCGCGCAGTGTGAGCTCCTCGCCCTCGGTGAGCCCGATGCTGGTCGCCTCGGGGATCAGCTCGCTGCACGCCCGGGCCGACGCCGGCACCCGCGTGTCGAACATCGCGTCGTCCCCCTCGGGCAGCGCGTCCAGTGTGAGCCCCAGCGTGAGGATCTTGGTGATGGACGCAGGGAACAACTGCGTGTCGGCGTTCTTTTGAGCCAGCACCTGGCCGGTGGACGCGTCGATGACGGCGTATGCCTCCGCCGGAACGGGCGGGGGGGCGCTCTCGCCCGCGGCCTGGGCTTGCAGGCCGCCGCCCGCAGCAGGCAGCACAAAAACAAAACCGGCGGCGAGCGCCATACACAAGCCCGCTACACGCAGCGCGATCCTCTTCAAGCGCACGCCCCCTTCATCAATGTTTGTTGCATTATCGCCGGGCCGCCCTCTGCGGGTGGCCCTCTATTCTATTTATATCGGCCGTGCCGGCCCCTTCTTTAGCTGTGCCGGCGCTTGACCCAGTATACAAAATATGTGCGCAAATGACAAGGGCCTGCCTACACAAACAGAATATGCAGGCTTTGCGTCGGATTTTTGCGTGTTCCATGTGAAGCGGTTGCGGAACATGAAACGGGGCCCCGTCAGGCTTCACGCAGAAAGGTGCGCAAAGGCGATACGTAGACCGTACATTGTTCTGCGTCGACAGTCCCCGGTATTGCACTGTAAACTTTTTATGAAGTGCGCCCGAACGCAAAAAATCCCACGCTTACCACGCCACTTGCCGCAACCCCTGCCGTACAGTATAATAGAATGAAACCTGCAAGGAGGTGGGCAGATGGCCCTGCCTGTACTATATATAGTCGTTCCCTGCTACAACGAGGAGGCTGTGCTGCCGCTCACCGCCCCGCTCTTTGTCGGCAAGCTACAGGCGCTTGTGTCCGCCGGCCGCATTGATACGCACAGCCGGGTATTGTTTGTGAACGACGGCTCCAAAGACAACACCTGGCCGCTCATCCAGAAGCTTAGCCGCGAGAGCGAATGGTCGGAGGGGGTCTGCCTCTCGCGCAACCGCGGCCACCAGAACGCCCTGCTGGCCGGCCTGATGACCGCCAAGGACCGGGCGGATGTCACCATCTCTATCGACGCGGACGGCCAGGACGACATAAACGCGATGGATGCGATGCTTTCCGAGTATGAGGCCGGGTGCGACGTGGTATACGGCGTGCGCAGTGACCGCACCAGCGATTCCTGGTTCAAACGCACCACAGCCGAGGGCTTCTACCGCATGATGAACGCCCTCGGGGCGAACGTCATGTTCAACCACGCCGATTACCGCCTGCTCTCCCGCCGCGCGCTGGAGGGGCTGGCCCAGTTCCGGGAGGTGAACCTGTTTTTGCGGGGATTGGTGCCGCTGGTGGGTTTGCGCTCGTCCAGCGTGTATTACGAGCGGCACGAGCGCCTGGCCGGCGAGAGCCACTATCCCCTCAAAAAGATGCTCTCCTTCGCCTTCGACGGCATCACCAGCCTGTCCATCAAACCCATCCGGCTCATCACCTGGCTGGGCGTCTTTTTCGCGCTGGTCAGCTTCATCGCCATCATCGTCATCGTCATCATGCACTTCGTGGGCAACACCGTTTGGGGCTGGAGCAGCACCGTGTGCGTCATCTTTTTCATGGGCGGCGTACAGCTTTTATGCATTGGCGTCATCGGCGAATACATCGGCAAGATCTACAATGAAACCAAAGCCCGGCCGCGTTTCCTCATCAGCGAGGACACCTTTGGGGAAGAAGCGCCCCCCGTGAAAGATAGGGATGCCCATGATTGAAGCGCATCCCCCTGCCCGCCACATTCTCTTTGACCTGGACGGCACGCTGACCGACTCCGCCGAGGGCATATTGAACTGCGTTTCGTTCGCGCTCGGCCGGATGGAGCGTCCTGTCCCCCCGCACGAAGAGCTGCTGGGCTTTGTGGGCCCGCCGCTGGAGGAAAGCTTCCGGCTCATCTGCGGCCTGCCACCCGAGGATGTCCCTGCCGCCGTGGCGCTGTACCGGGAGCGTTTTTCGCACACCGGCATCTTCGAAAACCGTCTCTACCCCGGCGTGCCGGCACTGCTGAAAGCACTGCAAAAAAACGGTGCAAGCGTGCACCTGGCCACCGCCAAGCCCCAGCCTTTTGCCCAGCGCATCCTTGCGCACTTCGGCATCGCCGGATACTTCGCCTCCGTGCACGGCCCCTCGCTGGACGCCGCCGGCGCTGCGGACACGAAGGCCTGCGTTATCGCGCAGGTGCTGCGCGAAGGTTCCATCCCGCCGCAAAGCGCCCAGATGGTGGGCGACCGCCGCCACGACATGGAGGGCGCCCGGGCCAACGGCGTGCTTGCCGTGGGCGTGCTGTACGGCTATGGCGACCGCTCGGAACTGGAAGCCGCCGGGGCGGATGTCATCCTGCAGGACCTGCCTGCGCTGGCACGCCACCTGCTGGGATAAGCACACCCCGCTTGCGCGCTGCGCCCGTCTTTTCCGCCATTGAAAAGCCGCCCCCGGCGCAAGGCCGGGGGCGGTTTTTCGGTTGTTCCATCCCGCTATTCAAATCCCGTTGCCCATACCGCAAACGGGTTGCATTCTCTGCTAAATATCAACCACTCGCTTCCAAAACAACCAGTTTTTCCTTTTCCTTTGCAGGGGCCGACTCGTCGTGCCGCTCCATGTAGGCGTTCTCCGCTGCCTGTTGCAGCAGCCGGAGCCGCTGTACCATGCTTTCCAGCTGGCCAATCGTCTCCGTTATCCCATTGAAAAGAACTGTGTACTCTTGCTTCAATTCGTCCATGTGGGCCTCCTTTTTCCAGTTTTCGGGTTCGTTTTTCAGGGGGTGCGTAGTTCATGATACCATGCGTCCTTGCTGTATTTTGTCGAAAAATGGTTGACAATTTGTCCAAAAATGAATGGCAGGACGTCGCATTCGACATCCTGCCATCTGCTTTTACAGCATTCGACGTTTTTCTACATGCTTCATGATTTCACCGCAAAATTGACCAATTTTCCCGGCACCCAAATCTCTTTCACCACCGTTTTGCCCTCCAGCGCCTTCTCGGCGGCCACTCGGGCCAGGGCCAGCGCTTCGTCCTTGCCGATGTCGGCAGGCAGGTCGATGTGGGTGCGGGGTTTGCCGTTCACCTGCACCACCACCTCTACCGTGTCTTCCTTCATTTTGGCCTCGTCGTACTGCGGCCAGGGCTGGTAGGCAATCTCGTCCCCAAACGCCATGGCCTGCCACAGTTCCTCCGTGATATGCGGCGCAAATGGGTTCAGCAGGTGCAGCAGCACTTTATATTCCTCGCGCGTAGCGCCCCCCGCGGCCACATAGTCGTTCAGTAGGGTCATCAGCGCGGCGATGGCCGTGTTGTGCTTGAGGTTCTCGATGTCGCTCCCCACCTTCTGTATGGTGCGGTGCGCGGCGGCCTCCAGATCGGGGCGAATGCCCCCGCCGGGCAATAGTTGTTCTTGCAACGCCCACACCCGCTCCAAAAAGCGGCGGCTGCCCTTGATGGAAGCCGTGTTCCAGGGGGCGCTCTTCTCAAAGTCGCCGATGAACATCTCGTACACGCGCATGGTGTCGGCGCCAAACTCGCCCACGATGTCGTCCGGGTTCACCACGTTGCCCCGGCTCTTGCTCATCTTTTCGCCGTTCTCGCCCAGGATCATGCCGTGGCTGGTGCGCTTTTTGTACGGCTCGGCATCGCGCACCACGGAGATGTCATATAAAAACTTGTGCCAGAAGCGGCTGTACAGCATGTGCAGTGTGGTGTGCTCCATGCCGCCGTTGTACCAGTCCACCGGCATCCAGTAGGCCAGGGCTTCGGGGTCGGCCAGGGCCTTGTCGTTGTGGGGGTCGCAGTAGCGCAGGAAGTACCAGCTGGACCCCGCCCACTGGGGCATCGTGTCCGTCTCGCGCCGGGCCGGGCCACCGCACGCCGGGCAGGTGGTGCGCACCCATTCCTCGTGGCGGGCCAGAGGCGAGTCCCCCTCCTCCGTCGGTTCAAAATCTTCGATGTAAGGCAGCTCCAGCGGCAGCGCACTCTCAGGCAGCGGCACCCAGCCGCACGTTTCGCAATACACCATAGGAATGGGCTCGCCCCAATAACGTTGGCGGCTGAACACCCAATCGCGCAGCTTGTAGTTGATCGTCGCATGGCCAAGGCCTTTTTCGTTCAGCCATTCCACGATGGCCGCCTGCGCATCGGCCACACTCTTGCCGTCCAGAAAGCCGCTGTTCACCAGCACACCGGTGTCACAGTCCACATAGGCTTCCCTGTCCACGTCGCCACCGGCCACCACCTCCACCACGGGCAGGCCGAACTTGCGGGCGAACGCCCAGTCGCGCTCGTCGTGGCCGGGCACGGCCATGATGGCGCCGGTGCCGTAGCTGGCCAGCACATAATCCGAGATATAGATAGGGATCTCCCGCCCGGTGGCGGGGTTCATGGCCTGCACACCCGCAAGGCGCACGCCGGTCTTCTCCTTGTCCTTGGACAGTTCCGTCCGCTCAAAATCGCTCTTGCGGGAGGCGGCGTCCTGATAGGCGGAGAGCTCCTCCCCGTTCTGCAGCAGGCCCGCCCATTTTTGCAGATAGGCGTGCTCGGGGCTCATCACCATATAGGTAGCGCCAAACACGGTGTCCGGCCGGGTGGTATACACCACAAGGTCGTCACCGGCCGTGGTGCGGAAGGTGATCTCCGCGCCCTCGCTGCGGCCGATCCAGTTCTTCTGGCTGGTGGACACCCGCTCGATGTAGTCGAGACCCTCCAGGTCGTCGATGAGCCGCCCGGCATACTCGGTGATCTTGAGCATCCACTGGCTCTTCACCTTGTGCACCACGTCGCCGCCGCAGCGTTCGCAGGCGCCATTCACCACCTCTTCGTTGGCCAGCACCACCTTGCAGCTGGTGCACCAGTTCACGCTCATCTCTTTTTTGTAGGCAAGCCCCTCTTTGTACAGCTGCAAAAAGATCCACTGGGTCCATTTGTAGTAGGCGGGGTCGGTGGTGTCCACCTCGCGGTCCCAGTCAAAGCTGATGCCCAGGCGCTGGATCTGCCCGCGGAAGCGGGAGATGTTGTCCTTGGTGACGATGGCGGGGTGGATATGGTTCTTCAGCGCAAAGTTTTCGGTGGGCAGGCCAAAGGCGTCCCACCCAATGGGATACAGCACATTGTAGCCTTCCATGCGGCGCTTGCGCGCCACCACGTCCAGCGCCGTGTACGGCCGCGGATGCCCCACATGCAAGCCCTGGGCGCTGGGGTAGGGGAACTCCACCAGCGCGTAGAACTTGGGGCGCGTGTAATCATTGGGCGCCGAAAAGGTCTTGTCCTCCAGCCACCGCTTCTGCCACTTGGGTTCGATGGCCGCGGGGTCGTATCTCGTCACATTCGCCAAAACGGAACACTCCTTATGCAAAACGGGCAGGGGCATGCGCGCTGCGCGGCCCTGCCCGTTTGTAGTTTCATCGCGTTGTTTTTACAGTTTCACTTCCACCGGCTCGGCATCGGCCCATAGTCGCTCCAATGCATAGAACTCCCGTGTTTCGGGATAGAACACGTGCACCACCACCGCGCCGTAGTCCAGCAGCACCCAGCTTCTGCCCTTGGCGCCCTCCACGCGGCTGGGCTTCACGCCCGCCTCGCCCAGCTTGAACTCGACCTCGTCGGCCAGCGCGCCCACGTGGGTGTTGGAGGTGCCCGAACCAATGACGAAATAGTCGGCCAGCACGGTCAGGTCCCGCACCTTCAGCACCTTGATGTCATTCGCTTTCTTGCCGTCCAGGGCCTTAGCGGCCAATGTTGCCAGTTGCAGAGATTCCAATCGCTTCCTCCTCGGGGGTGGGAGTCTGTCTTCAAGTCAAAAATTGAGCAAAAGCGGAAGATTGGCGGCCATGCAAGGCGCTTACCCGCAGCAAACCCTGGTGGTTTGCAAGGGAAAGCAGCGCGGCAGGGACGCCAAAGACAACGCTTTGGGGCAATTGGGAGATTTGAAGAAAGACTCTGGGATCAGGCGGCCTGCTGGTCGGCGCCGGCCTCGTTCACCTCGCTCATCACCTGCACATTAGGCGGGTACAGCGAGACGCCTTCTGGTATATATCTCTTGTCTTCCGCAAGGTCGGGCGGACCCAGCTCGTCGGCCGATACCGCGCTGCCCTGCGCGCGGAAGTATTCGTTCAAAAGGTTGGCAAGGCCGGGGTTTTCGGGGTCGGTGCGCATGCCGTCGTCATTCGGGTCGGACGCATCCGGTTGCTCGTACACCTGCCGGCCATACAAATCGATAAAATAGACGCTGCGGTCGTACCCTGCGGGGTCGGCGCTCCATCCGGCCGCGCTGGTGGCGCCGGGCACCTGGCAGAAGATGATGTTTTCAGAGCCCACACCCTTCACGGATAGCGCCAGATTCAGCAGATCGCCAGCCGAATAGTCGGTGCGGCAGTACTCGTCAAAAACTCCCAGCATACCGGGCACGTCGCCCGCCGAAAGGGCCATCAGGCGGCGGAACAGCGCAGCATAAAAGTAGCGCTGATTGTTCAGACGGTCGGGGTCGCCGCGCTCGAAGCCTTCGCCGTGGCGATTGCGCACGAAAAATTCGGCGCCGGCGCCATCCAGATGGTTCCACCCCTGGGGTATGTGGCTGCCGTCAAAGTCCAGCTCGTACGGCACAAAGACGTCCAGGCCGTTCAGCGCGTCCACAAGGCCCTTGAAGCCATCCATATCGATGGAGATGTAGTTGTCCACCGGCAGCTTGAACTGCTGCTCGACTACGTCCACCAGGTTGTTGATGGGTGCTTCCTGGTCCGGCCCGCACTTGAGCACGGCGTTGATCTTGCCGCTGCTGCCGGTATCCACCGCTTCGCCGGGATACGAGTCGCGCGGGATCTGCAGGATGTTCAGCTTGCCGTTCTTCACGTCCATGTTCACGTACAGGATCACGTCGGTCATGCCAAGGTCGCCCACGTACAGGTTGTCCTTGCGCTCTTCGTCGGTGTCGATGCCCACCAGCAGGAAATTATACGCGTCCTTCTTCTTTGCGTAGTTCTTTTCGACGTTCTTTTTGTCCGTGATGGCGCCAATTTCTCCCGTCTCGAACACGTTGCCCAGATAGTAGGCGAACACGCCGCCGGCGGCGGCCAGCACAAGCAACACCACAATCAGGGTGATGAGCACCTTCTTTTTGCGGGAGGCGCCGCCCCTGCCCCTGCGGGCTGCCGGGCGCGCGGCCACAGCCTGCGCGCTGCCGCCACGCGGGGCGGGCGCCGACCCACGGCCCCGCGGGTTTGCATAGGTATTATTGTTGCCGGGCGCGCGGTTTTGCGTATTGCCGGCGCGGTAGATGCGACCGGAATTATACGAGTGTTCTCTCTTTGCCAAGTTTTTCCCTCATTCATGCGGTGCCGGGCGGCAGGTGTGCCCGCCCGCGGCGCCGTTGGTACCCGTAAAAGCCGGCCCATCTGGCAAAAAACGCCCGGCCGGCCCGCAAAAAACACGGGCTGTTCCTCCCCTGCCCGTTTCACTACCCCTTATGCCCTGCCGCCGGCCCTGCACCGTCCTTTTGCGCCATTCCCGCCTTCAGGCTTTCCAGGGCATCCACCGTGTTCCTGTCCAGCGGCTTGTGCTTGTTGTTCAGATGGACAATGTTTTCTTCCATTGCGGCCACAACGGCCTCGTCCAGATCCTTCTTCGCCAGCGCGCGCAGTTTGCCCACCCCGGGAAAGCTGCGCTCGGCGCCGATGATGTCCGCCAGGAAGAGTACCTTGTCGAAGGTGGTCATACCCGGCTTGCCGGTGGTGTGGCAAGCAATGGCCGAGAGGATCTCCTCATCGGTGATGCCCAGCGTACACCTGGCGTAAATGGCCCCGCACGGCCCGTGCCATACAGGCAGTGGCCGCGCGCTTGTGGACCCAGCCATTATAGCATCTTGCCCCAGCAATTGCAACAACTGTTCCCTATCACATTCCTTCACAATATCGTGCAACCAGGCGGCCAGTTCGGCCTTGTCGGCGTCCACCCCGTAGCGCAACGCGAGCGTTCGCGCGGCGGCGGCCACATTCTTCACATGCAAATACCGGCGCGGCGATATCCTCTCCTGCGCAAGCCTGCTGGCTTCGGCTATGGTCAAGGCCGGCCCCCTTCCCATTCTTGGATGTATCCTGTCACGGCACGTACAGGCGGTGTTCCTGCGCAATCGCATCCGCCGGCGGCGGCAACAGGCGCCAAAGATCCTGCCCGGCGGCCAGGCCGTCGCGTATCTGGGTGGAAGAAAGCGGCAACACCGGCCCCTCCGCCAGCAGCACCCGCCCGCCCTGCTGCTCCAGCGCAAGGGCGGCCGCGCGCAGGGGGGCGTCCTCCTCGCCCCGGCCCTGCGCCACCAGCGTGACGAGCGGCAGCAGCTCCCGGTAGCGGTGCCAGGCCGTGAAATGCAGCAGCATATCCCCGCCTATCGTGAGGTACAACACAGCGCCGGGCGCGGCGCGATGCAACTGCCGCACCGTGTCCAGCGTGTAGCTGGCGCCTCCCCGGCCAATCTCGATGTCGCTCACTTCCAGCGCAGGGAACAGTGGCCGGAAGCATTCACACATGGCCATGCGCAGGGCGGGGGAAGTTGCGCTGGCCTGCTTGTGGGGCGGCGTCGCCGCCGGAATGACCAATACCCTGTCCGGTTGCACGGCGGCCACGGCATTCCGCAGCAGGCTCATGTGGCCCAGATGGGGGGGATCGAAGGTGCCGCCAAACAAGAGTGTCTTCACGTCGGCGTCCTCCCTTCCGGCATCGATGCGGCCTTGCGCACTTCCTAGTGCGCTGCAACCGTCCGCTACTTTTTCAGCATCTCCGCATACTGTGATTCTTTGGGCTTTTGCAGGAACAACACCAAAACCCGGCCGATCACCTGCACCACCTGTGCGCCGGTAGCGTCGGCCAACCGGTCAGCGGCTTCACGCGCCGTTTGGGGGCTGGTTTCCAGCACCCGCAGCTTCACCAACTCCCGCGCGGCCAGACAGTCGGCCGTGGCCTTCACCAGTGGCTCGTCCAAGCCGCCCTTGCCCACCTGGAACACCGGTGTCAAACCCCCGGCCTCCTTGCGCAATCTAGCCCTCTGCTTGCTCGTCAACATCGTTTTCCTCCCTCAGTTCCTCGGGCAGGAACTCGCTAAAATCCATGCCAGTGTTTCCTCCGCCGTTCTGGGCCAAAAAGTCGGGCAGCTGCTCCAGCAGCTCGCGCACGGCGGCGGCCCGGTGGCTCGCCCCATCCTTTTCTGCGTCGGTGCGGTCGGCATAGCTCCTGCCTTCCACATAGAACAGCGGGTCGTACCCAAAGCCGTTTTTGCCGCTGCGGGCGAAGCCGATGATCCCCTCCACGCGGCCTTCCACGGTAAGCTCGGCGCCATTCTGCATCACCACGGCCAGCGCACACACGAACTGGGCCGTGCGGGCGGCAAAGGCCGTGCGTTCCAGAAGGAACAAAAGGCGCGCGTTGTTCTCTTCGTCGTCGGCGTGGGGACCGGCAAAACGGGCCGAGTGTACCCCCGGCGCGCCGGACAGCGCGTCCACGCAGAGGCCGGAGTCGTCCGCAACGGCGGCCCGTCCGGTTGCGGCGGCAGCCGCCCGCGCCTTGATGAGCGCGTTTTCTACAAACGTGGTCCCGTCTTCCTCCGGGTTACTATGGACGCCCGCCTGCGCAAGGCCAACCAGCGTGTGCCCGCTGGCCGCAAGCAGGCGGTTCAGTTCCTCCAGCTTTTTGGCGTTGTTGGTGGCTGCAACAAATTCCATGCGTCTTTCACTCCTCCCGCAAGAATAGTGCGTCCGCAAAGGCGGCGGCGTCGAACACCATCAAATCGTCGATGCCTTCTCCCACGCCCACATAACGCACCGGCAGGCCCAGCTTCTCCTTGATGCTGATGACCGCGCCGCCCTTGGCGGTGCCGTCCAGCTTCGTGAGGATGATGCCGGTGGCACTGGCGGCGTCGATGAACTGCTGCGCCTGGTTGATGGCGTTCTGGCCGGTGACGGAATCGAGCACCAGCAGCGTTTCCACGGCGGCCTCGGGGTTTGCCTTCTGCACCACGCGTGATATCTTGGAAAGCTCGTCCATCAGGTTCTTTTTCGTGTGCAGGCGGCCGGCCGTGTCGCAGATGACGATGTCATACTCCCGGGCGGTGGCGCTCTGCACGGCGTCGAAGATGACGGCGGCGGGGTCGGCGCCGTCGGCGTGGCGCACCATGGGCACGCCCGCGCGCTCGGCCCAGATGTCGAGCTGCTCGATGGCCGCCGCGCGGAAGGTGTCCCCCGCGGCCAGCATCACCTTTTTGCCCTCGTCCGTGAACAGCTTTGCCAGCTTCGCGATGGAGGTGGTCTTGCCCACGCCGTTCACCCCGATGACAAGGATGACCGTGGGGTTGCCGGAAAGGTCCATCTCCCGGTCGGCCATCAGCATCTCGCAGATGATCTCCTTGAGGGCGCCCAGCGCCTCCTCGCCGGTCTTCAGGCGGCCGTCCCGCACGCGTATCTTCAGCTTCTGTACCAGTTCCTCGGCAATGTCTGCGCCGGTGTCGGCCAGGATCAACTGCTCCTCCAGGTCCTCATACAGCTCGGGCGTGATCTCGCCCGCGTCCACCATCTGGCTGATGGTGCCGAACACCGCGTCGCGCGTCTTTTTCAGTCCCTGGCCCAGTTTGTCAAAAAAACCCATGCTCTCTCCCACTGTGCATTCAATATTTGTTGGGGCAAGGTGCACACAGCGCTTTTAAACTCACGCCGCGCCCGCCACGCAAGGTGTGCATTGCGCACCTTGCGGAGATAAAAACACCCCGTATTTTTATCTCACAATGCTCGCATCCACCTCGGCCACGTTCAACCGCAACATCTTGGACACGCCGTCCTCCTGCATGGTCACGCCGTACAGCACGTCCGCCTCCTCCATGGTACCGCGGCGGTGTGTGATGACGATGAACTGCGTATGGCCGGAGATACGCCGCAGGTACTGCGCGAACCGCACGACGTTCACGTCGTCCAGCGCCGCTTCGATCTCGTCCAACACGCAGAAGGGCGAGGGGCTCACCGCCAGGATGGCAAAATAGATGCAGATGGCCACCAACGCCTGCTCGCCGCCCGAAAGGGCGGACAGGTCTTTGATGATCTTGCCGGGCGGCGCCACCTCGATATCGATGCCGGACTCGAGCAGATCCTCCGGGTCGGACAGGCTGAGCGCGGCACGCCCGCCGCCAAACAGCTCGATGAAGATGCGGCCAAAGTTCTTGTTGATCTCGTCGAAGCTGGCCGAAAAGAGCGCGGTCATCTCGGCGCACAGCTCGGCAATCATCTTCTCCAGTTCCGCCTTGCTGCCCTCCACGTCCTGCACCTGGCCCGAAAGGAAGCGGTACCGCTGGCCCACCTCCTCAAACTCCTCGATGGCCCCCACGTTCACGTTCCCCAGGGCGCGTATCTTTGCACGCAGCTCGTTCACCCGGCGGGAAAGATCGGCCGGGGAGGTGAACTCCACACACAGCTTTTCCGCCTCCGAAAGGCCCAGCTCGTATTCGTCCCACAACTGGCTGATGGTGGCGTCGTAGCGGCTTTCCAGTGTGTTCATCTGCTCGCGCAGCCGCTCGATCTCGCGCCCCAGCGTCTCCTTCTCGGCCGAAGCTGCGCGCTCGCGCGCCGTCTGCCCGGTGATGGTCCCCTCTTTTGCGAGGCGTTTCTGCGTCAGGTCGTCCATCTGGCGCTCCAGTTCGATGATCTGGGCGCGGGTGTCCTCAAGACCCCGGCCCACGGCCAGTATCTTTTCCTCGTACTCCGCGTTCTGGGCGCGTAGCTTTTCGATATTGGCGGCCATCGCATCCCGGCGTGCGGCGCTTTCGCCGGTGCGGCTGCGCAGCGTCTCGATGCTCTGGCGGTGCAGCTCGATGTCGTGCCGGTGGGAAAGGGCGGACATGCGCCGCTCCTCCAGCTCGGAGGAAAGATTCGCCCGGTCGGCCAAAAATCCGTCGTCCGCGCCGGTGATGCCGGCCAGCTCTCTGGAGAGGACGTCTATCTCCCCCACCAGCCGGTTCTGTTCATTCTGGGCCAGCTTGCGCTCGGCGGCGGCCGCGGCCGATTTCTCGGCCAGCTCATCGTTCTCGCGGGCCAGCTGCTCGCAGTGGGCGGCCGCCGTCTCCAGCGCGCCGTCGATGCGCGAAAGCTCCGCTTCGGCGCGTATCCTGTCGCCCCCGGCGGTGATGATCTCGCTCTCGGTGGCGCGCATCTCGGCCGAGAGAGCCTCCACCTCGGCGCGCACCTTGGCCGTGGCGTCAGCGGCCTGCTTTTGTTTGTCGCCCACGGCGGCCAACTTGGCCTCCAATTCTTCGATCTCCTGCTTGCGGCTGAACAGCCCCGCCGAGCGGGATACCGAACCGCCCGTGAACGAGCCGCCCGCGTTGATGACCTGCCCGTCGCGGGTGACCACGCGGTTGCGGTAGTCCAGCGCGCGGGAGGTGCGGGAGGCGTCGTTGATGCCGTCCACCACCACGATGCGCGCCAGCAGGTTCGAGACGATGTGCTCGTATTTGCCGTCATACGAAACAAGGCTCTGCGCGCTCACGGCGCCTTCGGGCAGCTTCTTGTCCATTGAGGAGGGCTTCACGGTGTCCAGCGGCAGGAAGGTGGCCCGCCCGGCGCCCGCCTGCTTCAGGTAGGCCATGGCGGCCTTGGCGCTTGCTTCGCCATCCACCACGATGTTCTGCAGGCCATAGCCCAGCGCCGTCTCGATGGCCACCTCGTACCCCGCCTGCACCGATAGGATGGTGGACACCGGGCCGATGATGCCCCGCAGCTTGCCCTCGCGCCCGGCTTTGATGACGCTCTTGACACTCGATTGGAAGCCGTCCAGGCTGCGTTCCAGGTCGCGCAGCACATGCACACGCTGGCTGGCGTTCTCCATCTCGCGGGCGATGGCGCGCTCGGCCTCCTCGGCATCGCCCAGGGCCTTTTGCCGGGTGGCCAGCTTCATGTCAAGGCCGGTCTTGATGTTCTCCAACCGCTGGCTGCGCTCGGCGGCGTCGCCCAGCAGCGCCTCGGTGTCCTGTTTTTCCTCGCTCAGGGTGGCGCGCTCCCCCTCGGCGGCGGCCAGGCGACCTTTCACGTCGCCCATGCGCGCCTCTGCCGACGCGGCCGAGGACTCGGCGCTTGCCTCGCTCACCTTGAGGGCGGTGGCGCGGTCGGTCAGTTCGGCGAGGGCGGCTTGCAATTTGCCCCGCTTTTCGCCGGTGGCGAGGCTCTGCGCCTGAATGTCGGCCAGCCGCTGTTCCAGCCCGGCTATGGAACCCTCCACGGCGGCCAGTGCGGCCTCGCTCGTCTCTATCTGTTCGTTGTGCCGCTCTATATCGGCCGATATCTCGCCCGCCGTCTCGCCGCTCTGCAGGATCTCGGCCGACAGCGCCTCGATTGTCTCCAGGTTGTGGTCGATGTCGTTGCGCAGGACGGCCACCCGCGCGTCGCTGCCGCCGATCTCCTCCTGCAGCGCGCGTATACGGGCGCTGGCCCCGTCCCGCTCGATGGTCAGGTTTGCGATCTCGCCTCGGATGTCCGCCGTCTCCGCATCGATGGCGTCGATCTCGCGCTCTTTTTCAGCATAGTCCGCCTCGGCGGTCTCGATCTTGCGTTGCTGGCCGCGCAGCTCCTCACGGGTGCGGCGAACGGTATCCACCCACAGCGTCACTTCCAGCGACTTCTTTTCGGCCGAAAGTTCCAAAAACTGCTTTGCCTTCGCGCTCTCCTTTTCCAGCGGGCCCACCCGGCCCTCCAGCTCGGCCAGGATATCCCGCAGGCGGATGAGGTTCTCCTCGGCGGCAGCCAGCCGTCGCTCGGCCTCGTTCTTGCGGTAACGGAAGCGGGCGATGCCGCTGGCCTCCTCAAAGATCTCGCGTCGTTCGCCGCTTTTGGCGCCCACGATCTCGGCGATGCGCCCCTGCCCGCTAATCGAGTAGCCATCCCGGCCAAGGCCGGTGTCCAGCAGCAGCTCGTACACGTCTTTCAGGCGCACGCTCTGCCCGTTTATGCTGTCTTCACTCTCGCCGCTGCGGTAGTACTTGCGCCCGATGGTCACCTCGTCCGCATCCACGTCAAAACGGCGGTCGCTGTTGTCCACCACCAACTGCACCGAGCTGTAGCCCATGGCGCCCCGCCCCTCGGTACCTCCGAAGATGACGTTCTCCATGCGGCCGCCGCCGCGCAGCTGTTTGGGGCTCGTTTCGCCCAGTACCCAGCGCACGGCGTCGGAGATATTGCTCTTACCGCTGCCGTTGGGGCCCACCACCGCCGTGATCCCCTGCTCGAAGGAGATGCGGGTGCGGTCGGGAAAGCTTTTGAAGCCCTGTATCTCAAGCGCCTTTAAGTACATTCGGATATCTTCCTCACCTGTGTGTTACTTTGCTTCTTCTTCCAGCCCCAGCAGCACCAGCGCCTCGCACGCGGCCTGCTGCTCGGCCACTTTTTTGCTGTGCCCCCGACCGCGGCCCACACAATTTGTGTTGATGTACACCTCCACGGTGAACTGCTTGTCGTGGTCGGGGCCGCTCTCTTCGGCCACGCGGTAGCGCACCTGCTCTTCGGGGTTCTGCTGCACCACCTCTTGCAGGCGGGTCTTGTAGTCTTCGCCCGCGCCGGCGCCGTTTTGCACAAAGGGCAGGATGAACGCCCGCGCCGCCTCCAGGCCGCCGTCCAGATAGATGGCCGCGATGAGCGCCTCGAATGCGTCGCTCAAGATACTGGCCCGCCCGCGGCCGCCGCTCATCTCCTCGCCCCGGCCCAGCTTCAGGTGCCGCCCAAGGCCGATCTGCGCAGCAAATTCGCTCAGTGCCGGCTCGCACACAAGGGCCGCGCGCTTGCGGGTCAGTTCGCCCTCGGGCAGCGGAGGCGCCTGGTGGTACAGGTAATCGGCCACTACGATGGAGAGCACCGAATCGCCCAAAAATTCCAGGCGTTCGTTGCTCTGCACCCGCTTTTTTTCGTTGGCGTGGGACGAATGCACCAGCGCCTGCTCCAGCAGGGCTTTGTCCGCAAACGCATAGCCGATGGCCTCTTCCAGCTCGTGGGTCATGCGTCCTCCCCACTTTCGGCGGTTTTGGCCTTGGTCGCGGCCTTGTGCTGGGCCAGCCAGCCGGCGATGGAGCCCGCCACGTCCTTTTCGGCGCACATGGCCGCCTGGCGTATGGCGTTCTTGATGGCCTTCGGGTCGGACGAGCCGTGCGCCTTGATGACCGGCTTCTGGATGCCCAAGAGCGGCGCGCCGCCGTATTCGGTATAGTCGAAGCTTCGCTTGAATTCGTCCAGTTCACCCTTCAATGCGGCGCCGGCCAGCTTGGTCTTGATGTTGGAGTAGAACATCTTTTTGATCATGCCCGAAAACACCTTGGCCACACCCTCGGTAAGCTTCAGGATGATGTTGCCGGTGAAACCGTCGCACACCACCACGTCGGCGTCGCCCTGGGGGATGTCCCGCGCCTCGATATTGCCCACAAAGTGCAGGCCGCTGTTTTGCAGTAGCGGGAAGGCCGCCAGCTGCAGCTCGGTGCCCTTCGTCTCCTCGGCGCCGTTGTTGGCAAGTGCCACGGTGGGGCTGTCCACGCCTATCACCTTCTCCTGATAGGCAGAGCCCATGGCCGCAAACTGCAGCAGCATTTCCGGCCGGCACTCCACATTGGCGCCACAGTCCACCAGCAGCCATGGTTTCCTGCCGCCGGGCATCATGGTGGCCAGCGCCGCCCGCTTGATGCCCCGGATGCGGCCCACGATCAGGGTGGCGCCCACTAGCAGCGCCCCGGTGGAGCCCGCCGAGACAAGCGCGTCCCCCTCGCCCTCGGCCAGCATCTTCATGGCCATGGCCATGCTGGACTCCGGCTTTTTGCGCAGGATGTCCGTCGCGTCCTCGTCCATGCCAATCTCATCGGGCGCGTGCACCAGCGTGATACCCTCCATGGGGACGCCGGCTTCGCGGATGGCCACAGCCATCTTCTCGCGGTGGCCGATGGCCGTCACGTTCACGCCAAATTCCTGCACGGCCTGCGCCGCACCCTGCAGCGGTGCCAGCGGGGCGAGGTCGCCGCCCATGGCGTCAATCAGGATATTCATAAGAGTTTGCCTCCTTGTCGGGGTCGCGAACGGCCGCATATTTGCATTTTGTAATATAGCTCTCGTTTTTCTTGTTTTGTATTATTTCGTATCTCATACAACGCGACGCCATGGTATGAGAACCACCAGGCTCATATCCCACCCGCTGCGCCGGTATCCAGATATTCCCTCAAAATGCCCAGCGAGCGGTGCGCAAGCGCGGCGTAGCGCTCTCGCTTACCCTTCACGGGTTCTGCCAGCGGCGGCAGCAGGCCCATGTTGGCCCCCATGGGCTGGAAATCCTTGTTGGGCGCCGCGATATAGGCAGACAGCGCGCCGCACATCGTCTCCGCCGGGGGCGGGGCCCACCGTGCGGAGGCCGGCGCCGCCTGTTTCCACAGGGCGCGCGCGGCCAACAGGCCGCAGGCCGCGCTCTCCATATAGCCCTCAAAACCGGTGATCTGCCCCGCAAAATAGAGCGCATCTCCGCCTTTCAGGCAGAAGCCCGGCTCCAGCAGGCGGGGCGCATTCAGAAAGGTATTGCGGTGCATCACGCCATAGCGCACAAATTCGGCATGCTCCAGCCCCGGTATCATCGAGAACACCCGCTGCTGCTCCGAAAACTTGATGTTCGTCTGGAAGCCGACAAGGTTGTACAGTGTGGCGGCTTCGTTCTCCCTCCGCAGCTGCACGCACGCCCAGGGGCGGTGGCCGGTGCGGGGGTCGCGCAGGCCCACCGGCCGCAACGGCCCATAGCGCAGCGTATCCGCCCCGCGGCGGGCCATCACCTCCACCGGCATGCAACCCTCGTACACGGCAAGATCGCCGTCGAACGCGTGCAACGGCGCCGTTTCCGCCGCCAAAAGAGCCTCGTGGAACGCCTCGTAGCCGGGCTTGTCAAACGGGCAGTTGAGGTAGTCGTCCTCCCCCCGCCCGTAGCGGGAGGCGGCAAAGACGCGATCCATGTCCAGCGAATCGGCCGTGACGATGGGCGCCGCGGCGTCGTAAAAACTCAACAGGGCAGAGGAGGTTCCCTTTTGGTCCGATTTTGCATCCCCTGTTCTGTCAAAGGCGGAACTGCTTCCGCCGCTCCCGCCCGTCGAGGCATCCAGCGCCGCTTCACACCGCGCCGCGATATCCGCCGCGAGCGCCCCCTCGGTAAGCGGCCCGCTGGCAACCAGCACGGGGCCTTTGGCCAGCAGTGGGGTCAGCTCCCGCACCTCGGCGCGCGCAAGCTCGATATTGGGCTCCTGCTCCACCAACGCGGTCACCGCGGCGGAAAAGCAGTCCCGGTCCACGGCCAGCGCGCCGCCGGCAGGCACACGGCAGGCGTCGGCCACGGGCAGCAGCTGGCTGCCCAACAGGCGCATCTCCGCCTTCAGCAGCCCCCCGGCCGAGTCCTCGCGCTCGGCCTTAAAGGAGTTGGAGCAGACCAGTTCGGCCAGCGTTTCGCTGTGGTGGGCGGGCGAAAAGTGGCGCGGCTTCTGCTCGTACAGGCGCACATGCGCGCCCTGCGCCGCCAGCCACAGCGCGGCCTCGCAGCCCGCAAGGCCCCCGCCTACGACCGAGACGGTCACTTTTCCAGCGGCTTTGTGAAGCCGCAGCCTTCCTTGTGGCAGAGCAGCTGGCCGTTCTTGCCGCCCTTCTTGAAGAGTGTGCTGCCGCACTGGGGGCACACCTCGGCGGTGGGTTCGTCCCAGGTCATGAAGTCGCAGGCGGGATAGTTGCCACAGCCGTAGAAGATGCGCCCCTTGCCCGACTGCCGGATGAGCAGCTTGCCGCCGTCGCGCGGGCAACTGCCCGGCATCACCTTCACGATCTGCTTCGTGTTCTTGCAGTCGGGGAAGCCGGGGCAGGCCAGGAACTTGCCATAGCGCCCGGTCTTCACCACCATGTTGCGGCCGCACTTTTCACAGATCTCGTCGGTCACTTCTTCCGGCACCTTCACCCGCTGGCCTTCCATGTCCGTCTCGGCGGCCTGCAGGCTCTTGGCAAAGCCCTGGTAGAAGCCGCCTACCGTCTTCACCCACTCGGCCTTGCCGTCCTCCACCTTGTCCAGGTTCCCCTCCATGCCGGCCGAGAATTTCACGTCCACGATGTCGGGGAACCGCTCGGTAAGCAGGTCGTTCACCACGATGCCCAGGGCGGTGGGTTTCAGCTTTTTCTGCTCGCGCTCCACGTAGCCGCGGTCCACCACTGTTGTGATGATGGGCGCGTAGGTGGACGGGCGGCCGATGCCGTTCTCCTCCAGCGCACGGATGAGCGCAGCCTCGGTGTAGCGGGGGGGCGGCTGGGTGAACTTCTGGTCGGCCAGCAGCTTTTCAAGGCCAAGCTCCATGCCCTCCTCCAGCGGGGGCAGGGCGGTCTCCTTCTTCTCGGCGTCGTCCGACGCCTCCTCGTACAGCGCAGTGAAACCGGTGAAGGTGACCGTGAAGCCGCTGGCACGGAAGAGATAGTCGCCGGCGGCGATATCCGCCGACACGGTGTCCATCTCGCAGTCGCTCATCTGGCTGGCGATGAAGCGGCTCCAGATGAGGCGGTAGAGCTTTGCCGCGTCGCCCGAGAGGTTCTTCTCCGCCTCATCCGGCGTGATCGCCGCATTGGTGGGACGGATGGCCTCGTGGGCATCCTGCGCGGCGGTGGCGCTCTTTCGCTTGTAGGTACGTTTGCCGTTGTAGGCGTATTTCTTGCCGTAGGTGGAAGTGATGTACTCTTTTGCCTCGGCCACCGCCTCGTCCGACAGGCGCAATGAGTCTGTACGCATGTAGGTGATGAGACCGGTGACGCCCTGTCCCTCGATCTCCACACCTTCATACAGTGTTTGGGCGGCGCGCATGGTGCGCGTGCCGGTGAAGCCGAAGCGGCGGCTGGCCTCCTGCTGCAGCGTGGAGGTGATGAAGGGCGGCGCCGGGCTGCGCTTGCGCTTGCCGCGGGTGATGGCGTGCACCGAGTAGGGCTTTCCTTCCAGAGACGCGGTGATTGCGTCCGCATGCTCGCCAGTCTTCACCTCCAGCTTTTTACCGTCGGCGCCCGCGTGCAGCCGGGCCACGAAGCGCCCGGCGTCGCCGGCCTTCTTCTCGGTGAACAGGTGGGCGTCGATGTTCCAGTATTCCTCGGGCACGAACGCCTCTATCTCGCGCTCGCGGTCCACGATCAGGCGTACGGCCACGCTCTGCACCCGCCCGGCCGAAAGCCCGCGCCGCACCTTGCGCCACAAAAAGGGCGACAGCTTGTACCCCACCAGCCGGTCCAGCACGCGGCGGGCCTGCTGCGCGTCGAACAGGTCGATGTCGATGGTGCGGGGATTTTCCATGCCGTCCTGCACGCCCTTTTTGGTGATCTCGCCAAAGGTGACGCGGTTCTCGTCGGCAAGGTCCAGCCCCAAAAGATTCGCCAGATGCCAGCTGATCGCCTCGCCCTCACGATCCGGGTCGGTGGCCAGTAGCACACGGTCGCTCTCCTTGGCAAGGCTCTTCAGCTCACGGATCAGCTTTTCCTTGCCCTTGATGTTGATATATTTAGGCTGGAACTCGTGCTCCACGTCGATGCCCAGCTGGCTGGCGGGCAGGTCGCGCACGTGGCCCATCGAGGCGGCCACCTCGTAGCCGGGCCCCAGGTATTTGCGGATGGTTTTCGCCTTCGCGGGCGATTCTACAATGACTAGCGTTGACATTCAGCACCTCAAATGGGTAGATTTACAATCAAACTCTTGCGGAACAAGGCGGACGCTACTGCACAATGACGAACTGGCGGCCGGCCAGCTGGCGGGAAAGGCCCACCAGCTCCAGCTCGGTGAGGGCGGCCATTGCCTCGCCCGACGAAAGCCCGCTGCCCTCGCAGATCTTGCCCAGCGCCACCGGCTTTGGCCCCAGCTGGCGGAAGGCCCGGCGCGCATTCTCGGAAAGGCCGGCCAGGCGCGCATCCTCCACGATGCGGGTGGGCGGGAACTCGATGTGGCTGGTCAGGTCCTCGGGCAGGGGCACCTCCTCGGCATGCTGCAGCGTGCGCAGCTTGCCGGCCAGACTGCCGCCCTTGGGGGCTTCCCCCGGCGCGTCGGCCTTTGTCCTGTTCGGCCGCCCTCTTCCCGCATCGTCATTCTCAAGCGGGTGCTGCGCGCCGGTTTGCCCCACTTCAGCAACCGGCAGGTCGGCCACTTGCGGGGGTTCTGCGGATGGACCCTTCTTCCTCCCCGCCGGCTTTGCTTCCGGTTTTTCTTCGGGGTTTCCGCCGTTCGTTGTTTCAGGCCTCACTTCAGGCTCGGTTTCACCATGGGTGGGTTGCCGGATCTTCGCGTCCGGGCCGGGCGCCACCATCTGCGCCCGTTCCGCGGCCATCACCGGCGGCACCGGCCGCACGGCGCCCACCGGCTCGATGGGCGCAAGATTTGCGATATCCGGGTCCGCCTCGCGCGCGCCGCGCCGGCGGGGCGTCTTCTTGCCCCCTTCGCCCTTTTCCACGCGCGCCATGGTGCTCCAATCAAACGGCTTCACCCGTCCCGGCCCGTCCTCCGGCAGGGGCTGCGCCATCCTCCCCGCACCGATCTCCACACTGTCGTTCACAGCTTCCACCATCTCGTCCAGCGCGCGGTTGCGGGCGTCCAGTTCGCTGTCGCTCTGGGGGGGCATCTCTTTTTGCAGCTGGCGGAACGCCTCGATAGCCTGCTTGCTGCTCACCCGGCCGCCGTCGGGCGGGGCGGCAGCCTGCAGCGCTTCGCCCATCGTCATCTGGCCAAGGTCCCTCGCCCTTTCCCGCCCGGCGGGGCGCGGGTCTTCGTCACGGTCGCGCGCGGTGCTGCGGCGGTTCAGGCTCTGCTGCCAAACCGGGGCCGTTTCGGCGGCTGGCGGGCGCTCCTCGGCCACCGCCTGTCTCGCCGCGGCGGCCACGGGATCCTCTCCGGGCAGTTCGATGCCATACAGAGAAAGGATATCGGTGGCGCTGGCGGCCACATAGGCCCCCTCGCGGATCATCGCATTGGTGCCGCCGGAAAGCTCCGAAAAAATGCTGCCCGGCACTGCGAACACATCCCGGCCGTAGTCGGTGGCAAAGTTCACGGTGCTCATGGTACCCGAATACTTGCGCGCCTCGGCCACCACCAGCGCGTGCGAGAGCCCGGCGATGAGCCGGTTGCGCTGCAGGAAAAAAGGTTTTTCGGGGCTGGTGCCTACCGGATACTCGCTCACCACGGCGCCTGTGTGTTCGATCACTTCCATCAACTTGCGGTTGGCGGCGGGGTAGCAGGTGTCATGCCCAAAGGCGATACACGCGATGGTGGGCCCGTTCACGGCCAGAGCGGCCTTGTGAGCCTCGGCGTCCAGCCCTTCGGCCAGGCCGCTCACGATGATTGCGCCGCCAAGGGCCACCCCGCGCCCCACGGCCTTCACGGCCTCCACCCCATAGGCGGAGGGCCGGCGCGCGCCCACGATACCCACCGCCAGCTGTCCGTTCAGCAGGGTCAAATCCCCTTTCACGAACACAACGGGAGGCGGGTTGTGGATGCTGCGCAGCATATCCGGGTAGTCGGGGTCGTCAAAGGGCAGCGCCACAACGCCCATCGCCTCAGCGCGGGCCAGTGTGAGCGCAAAATCCACCGGCCGGCTGGAAGCCAAGCGGTCGGCTTGTTTCTGCGTCAGGATGTCGTCCAGGTTCTCGCCGCCCAGGTCTGCCTCGATCTCCTCGGCGCCGCCCGGGTATGCTTCCAGCAGCTCGCCGCTGTTCACGGCACCGTGCCCCAGACCAGCCGCCAGCCACATCCACGTCTCTTTGGACAACCCTTTTGCACCCCCTCGCGTCGTTTCTTTTCCATCCAGGCAGCCGGCTACACATTATAGTAGCGTTCCGGGTAGATATTCTGTAATTGTAGCACTCCGCCCTACCCTTTGTAAATCGCCAATTGCGGCAGGGTGGGTAGACGCGTTAGCTGTTTCAAGTTTTTATGCGCTTTTACGCTTCTATTCCATCGTTTTTCGCAATCTGCACCCCACCTGAGTGCCGCAGCGCATACATGAGCACCGAGGCAGCTACCGCGGCGTTCAGGCTTTCCACCCCACCCTGCATGGGGATGGCCACAGCCCCATGGGCCAGCGCCAACAGCGCCTGCGAAAGCCCCGCACCCTCGTTACCCACCAGGAGCGCGAACGACCCTCTAGGCGCCAGTTCTTCGGGCGGCAGGGCGGCGGCCCGCACCACATCTGTCCCGTCGCCCTCAGTTCCGCCACAGGCGGAACTGCCACCGCCGCTCTCAAACTGCCGGTGCCCGTCGGTTTGCCGGGCTTCGATCCAACGGGCGGCGGCATACAGCGCCACGCCCTCTTCCCGCAGGCGGGCCGCCGTCCCGACGGCTTCCACGCCCGCCAGGATGGGTACCCGCAGCACCGCTCCCGCACTGGCGCGCACCGACCGTGGCGAAAACGCGTCGGCGGACCCTGCCGACAGCACCACCCCGCCGTACCCAAAGGCCGCCGCGCTGCGCAATACGGCCCCCACATTGGTGGGGTCCTGCAACTGCTCGCACAAAAGCAGCCCGTCTGCCGGGCGCAACGCTTCAAAGCCCGCCGCCGGCCGCTCGAACAGGCAATACAATCCCTGGCTCGTCTGCGTTTCGCCCAGCTTTTGGGCCACGCTGTCCCGCACCAAAAAGGTCTCGTCGGCAAGGTTCGCAGCTTGGGGGCAGGCGTCCAGCGCCTCCTGTGTGAGAAAAACCGTGTGCGGCTTCTGGCGCTGGGCCAGGTCCAGGCACAGCCGCCTGCCCTCGGCAAAAAACAGGCCGGTCTCGGCGCGCCAGGCGCTCGACGATGCCACCTTGCAGGCATACTTCACGCGCTCATTGTCCCTGCTGGTGATCTCCTGCATCTGTGCCCTCCCCTTCATGTTGCCTGCCGGGCAACACAACATTCGTTGCTCTCCAAAGCGCCCTCCGCCGCCCGGCGGATAGCACGAAGCGCCCGCGCGCGTAGTGCGCGGGCGCCCTGTATTCAGCTCAATATTTCCCTCATACCGCTTTTTTGGCGGTTTCCACCAGCGCCGAGAAGCTCTCGGGGTCGTGGATGGCCATCTCGCTCAGCATCTTGCGGTTCAGCTCGACGCCGGATTTCTTCAGGCCGTTCATGAAGGTGGAATAGTTCATACCCTCGGCGCGGCAGGCGGCGTTGATGCGGGTGATCCACAGGCTGCGGAAATCGCGCTTTTTCTGCTTGCGGCCGGCAAAAGCGTAGTTCCCGCTCTTCATCACCTGCTGCTTTGCCATCTTAAAATGTTTGGATTTGCTGCCATAGTAGCCCTTTGCGAGCTTGAGTGTCTTTTTCCTTCTCTTGCGCGTCATGGTGGCGGCTTTGATACGAGCCATACTCAATCATCCTTCCCGGAGGGCGCAGGGCGCCCGTATAATCTTTAAAAATGGCGGGGCGGGGCCCCGAACGTCTTGCTGTGTGCCCGCCCGCTCAAGAGTAGGGCAGCATCTCCTTCACCGCGGCCGCGTTGGTCTTGTCGGCATAGTGAGGGTGGCGGTTGTTGCGCTTCACCTTGCGGCTCTTCTTGTTCAGGATGTGGCTGGTAAACGCGCTGCCGCATTTCACCTTGCCGTTCTTGGTCATCTTGAAGCGCTTTTTGGCGCCCGAATGGCTTTTGATCTTGGGCATTTTTCTTCTCCTCCCTGCGTACGGGTTTTTATGATTCCGTTTTTTGCTCTTTGCCCGCGGGGGCCTTGGCCTCCGCGGCGGCTTTGGGCTGTTCGCCCTTGGGCTGCGGGGCTGCGTCTCCCGCGGCCTTTGCCGCCGCCTCTTTCTCCTTCTTGCCGGGCTCCTTCACAATCGCGGGCGCCAGGAACATAATCATGCTGCGGCCTTCCAGCTTGGGCGGTTTTTCCACCACAGCCTCGGGCAGTGCTTCGGCAAAGCGGCGGTGCACGTCCAGCCCCATGCTGGCGTGTGCCATCTCGCGCCCGCGAAAGCGGATGGAAACCTTGACTTTATCGCCACTTTGCAGGAACTTTGCGGCATGGGCAAGCTTCGTGTTGAAGTCGCCCTTGTCGATCTTGAGAGACAGGCGTATCTCCTTGATCTCCACGACCTTCTGGTTTTTACGTGCTTCTTTGTCCTTCTTCTGCTGCTCAAAGCGATATTTGCCGTAATCCATCACTTTGACCACCGGGGGATTTGCCTGTGGGGCGATCTTCACCAGGTCCAGGTCATTTTCTTCGGCCATGCGCATCGCGTCGCGCGTGGGCAAAACGCCCAGCTGGCTGCCGTCCGCGCCGATGACCCGCACCTCTTTGTCACGGATCTGCCCGTTGATCTCCAGATCTTTTTGATCCTTTTTGCCGCTTGCTATGGGAAAGCACCTCCTGCCTCACTGATTGGTGGATGAACATGCAGCCGACGCCCTTTACACAAAAAAACATGGGCCACACCGCGCCGGCGCCCATGCATAAACCGCAGAAAGACACCCCGCAGGGTGTTTTCCCGATATCGACCCGGCGCCCAGAGGGCACGCAAGGTGAGCATGGCGGCTGCCACGACTGCTTTATTACCAGATAAACATACCATTCCGACGGGCGTTTGTCAAGCATCCGCCCATTGGAATTCGCACGCACATCTGCTACAATGGAGCTATCCATCCACCAAAAGGAAGGCCACCCGCATGACGAACGACGCTGTTTTTGCCCGTTTTCCCCGCCCCGTGCCCCCCGCGGCTGAGGGCAAGGCCACAGCGCCCTTTTTTGGCGGCGACCAGGAATGGCTGGCCCGTTATACGGCGCGCCTGGCGGGCTGCGGGCCGGTGGCTGTGGCCAATGCGTTTGCCACGTTTGCCGCGGCCGACTTCCACATAGCCGATGCCGTGGAACTGCACCCCGCCCCGGACGGCACCGTTCCTCTGGCCGTGTACACGGCATTCATGGAGCGCGTGTACGCAGACGTGCGCACCCGGCAGATATCCGCCCTGTGCGACATAGTGGACGGGCGGCGCGCCAGAGCGGCCGAACTGCTGGCCAGCGCCAGCGCGGACGACCGCAAACGCGGCCGGGCCCAGATGCACAGCCCATTGGCGCATCTGCCCGCCACATTCGGCAACTCCGCCCACTCCTTGCAGAATGGCGTGCGGCGCTACGCCGCCGGCCGTGGGTTGCGCCTGCTCTGGCGGGAGAAAAAAACGCACGGCCTTCCCTACAACGAGGGGCTGGCCTTCATTGAGGAAGCACTGCAGGCGGGCGCGCCGCCCATCCTGCTCACCCATCTCAACCGGTTCGACATCTACCACCACGCCGGCGATTTTGTAAACGACCCGCCCAAGGGCGGCGGGCAGGCGATGCACTTCACCTGCATCACGGATATCCGCAATGGCAGGGACGACCCCGGCCCCGAGCTTGTTGTGGCCGACAGCGGCCGCCTGCTGACGGTGCCGTACGCGGGCCTGCACCGCTCCTGGCAGGGCGTGCGGACGTTGGGCGGCGCGTTGTTCTGGTTCACGCCCGCGGCCGTGGCGGCACCGCAGGCCTTCCAGCCCTCGCCCCTGCCCGCCCAGGGCGCCGTAGGGGCCATACAGGCGGCCCGGCGGTGAGTTTTCAGCGCGCCGCACCGCACGAACCTGCCCGGC
>JAVBQQ010000048.1:0-31255 GCA_031548875.1 Oscillospiraceae bacterium | reverse complement strand
CCCGGGCGCGCTGGACGTGGTCGGCACCCTCGTGTCGAGGGGGGTCACCGTGTCGATCGGCCACACCGACGCCACGGCCGACGAGTTCGTCGCCGGGCGGGCGGCCGGCGCGTCGTACGTGACCCACCTGTTCAACGCCATGCGCCCCTTTGGCCAGCGGGACCCCGGCCTTGTGGGCGCCGCCGGCGACCTTGCCACCAGCGCGGAGGTGATTTCGGACGGCGAGCACCTGCACCCGGCCGTGGTGCGGGCGGCGTTTGCGCTGCTGGGCGAGGAGCGCATGTGCCTGGTGAGCGACTCGATGCGCGCGGCGGGCATGCCGGAGGGCAACTACACGCTGGGCGAGATGGACGTGGTGGTGGAGGGCGGCCGCGCCACCCTGTACGACGGCACCATCGCGGGCAGCGTGGCCAGCCTGGCCGAATGCTGCCGCCGGGCGGTGGGCTTTGGCGTGCCGCTGGAGCGCGCCATACGCGCCGCAACACTGAACCCGGCCCGCGCCGCCGGGCTGGACCGCGAGGTGGGCAGCCTGATGCCCGGCAAGCGCGCGGATATCCTGGTGTGGGACCGGGAGATGAACACCCGCTGCATCATTGCGGGCGGGCGGGTGCTGCAGCTGGAGGACGCGCCCGCGTGAGCCGGCGTCCGCAAAAGCGGAGTGTGCGGCTGGGAATGAAAGTAGTGTCAATAATAGTGTAATGATGTATCAGTTCTGTATCGTTGCGCTTGTTTTGCAACGATATTTTCGGGAGCGATGAAAGCCCGAACCCGGCGCGCCCGGAACATCCGGCGCGCCCATCCTTTGCCAGGAGGCCTAACAGACCATGCCCCTTTGTTACGATCAGCATTTCACCGTCTTCCAGTTCGAGTGCGACCCGTGGGACCGCATGAGCCCCGGGGCCGTGCTGCGCCGCGCGCAGGAGGTGAGCAACGCCCAGTGCGACGAGTTGGGCCTGGACCTGGAGGCACATGCGAAAAACCACACGGTGTTCCTGCTCTCGCGCATGTCCTTCCAGGTCATCAGCCGCATGCCAGCCATCGCCGAGCAGGTGCGTATCCAGACCCGCGCCTATGGCACCCGCCGCGCCGTGTACCACCGCGCCACCTCCATCCATGCCGCAAGCGGTCAAAAGCTGTGCGAGGTGGACAGCCGCTGGGCGCTGGTGGACACGCAGACCCGACGCATCCTGCGAAAGCCCCCGCCGGAGTTTGAGGGCGTGTTTGGCGAGGCGCCGCCTTACGAGGAACACGACATGACCATGCGCCGGCCCGAGCGGCTGGTGCAGCTGGCCGACATGCGCGCGTCGTACAGCCTGTGTGACCGCAACGGCCATGTGAACAACGCCCGCTATGCGGACATCATGTGCGACCACCTGCCCATCGAGCTGCTGGAGAAGGGCACCCCCCGGCGGATGCTGTTGTTTTATAGGGCGGAGATCCCCTTCAACCACACGTTTGCGTTGCATGGCGGGGTGGTTCCGGGCGAGGGAGAAAATGGTTACTACTTTCTTGCAGAAGATGATGGTACGAAAAATTTCGAGGGATATGTGGTGTTTTGAAGCCGGCGGACTGCACAAAAGAGTTCCCAAGAAGTGACGGAAATGTGAAAAAATGCACACAGGTGATTCTAAGGGTTGACAATAGATGTCAAAAGAGTTACAATTTGATTGCAGGATAGTTACAGCCAATAACGATTCTGCATCAAGTGCAAGTGCAAGCTTTTTTCATGATGCGGCACCCTCCTCCGGTCACATGAAAGTGTGATTTTCGGGTCCGCAACTCCTTGTGACAAAAAGTTCCCATCCGCCGGTGGGGGCTTTTTGTTTTGTTTTAACAAACATCGCCCGGCGTCCTTTCCTTTAGGGGCCAGTTATGGTAGGATAGATAGCAATATACGTAACGAGACCGGGAGAAGGAAGGGGATTGGGTATGGCGCATATATTTAGCGAACCATCGCATACATTTGGAGAATATTTGCTGGTTCCGGGGTATTCCTCGGCCGCGTGTACGCCCGCCGCCGTGAATATGCGCACGCCGGTGGTGCGCTTCCGCAAGGGGGAGGAGAGCGCGCTGTACATGAACATCCCGCTCACCTCCGCCATCATGCAGAGCGTGTCCGGCGACCGGCTGGCCATCGCCCTTGCCAAGGAGGGCGGCATCAGCTTCATCTTCGCCAGCCAGAGCATTGAGGACGAGGCAGCCATGGTGCGCCGCGTGAAGAGCTATAAGAAAGGGTTCGTCACCTCCGACTCGAACATCCGCCCCGATGCGACGCTGGCGGATATCCTGGCGCTGAAAAAGAAGACCGGCCACTCCACCGTGGCCGTTACCCACGACGGGAGCGCCCATGGCAAGCTGCTGGGCATCGTGGCATCGCGCGACTACCGCGTGTCCCGCATGGACCCGGGCGTGAAGGTAGAAACGTTCATGACCCCGCTGGCCAAGCTGGTGGTGGCAAGCGAGGGCACCACGCTGAAGGAAGCCAACGATATTATCTGGGATAACAAGATCAATACGCTGCCACTGGTGGACAAAGAGGGGAACCTCAGGCATATCGTGTTCCGCAAGGACTACGACTCCCACAAGGAAAACCTGCTGGAGCTGCTGGACCAGAACAAGAGCTATGTGGTGGGCGCGGGCATCAACACGCGCGACTACGAGGAACGGGTGCCGGCGCTGGTGGAGGCCGGGGCGGACGTGCTGTGCATCGATTCGTCCGAGGGGTTCAGCGAGTGGCAGAAGCGCACGCTGGACTGGGTGCGCGGAAGGTACGGCGAGAGCGTGCGCGTGGGCGCTGGCAACGTGGTGGACGCCGAGGGCTTCCGCTTCCTGGCCGATTGCGGCGCGGACTTCGTGAAGGTGGGTATCGGTGGCGGCTCCATCTGCATCACCCGCGAACAGAAGGGCATCGGCCGGGGCCAGGCCACGTCGCTTATCGAGGTGGCCGCCGCCCGCGACGAATATTATGAAGAGACGGGCGTGTATGTGCCCATCTGCTCGGACGGCGGCATCGTGCTGGACTACCACATCACGCTCGCGCTGGCCATGGGGGCGGACTTCATGATGCTGGGGCGCTATTTCAGCCGGTTTGACGAAGCCCCCGGCGGCCGCCTGTTCATGAACGGCGGCTATGTGAAGGAGTACTGGGGCGAGGGCAGCAACCGCGCGCGCAACTGGCAGCGGTACGACATGGGCGGCGATGAGGACCTGAGCTTCGAGGAGGGTGTGGACAGCTACGTGCCCTACGCCGGTAGCCTGAAGGATAACGTGACGGCCACGCTGTACAAGGTGCGCAGCACCATGTGCAACTGCGGGGCACTCAGCCTGCCCGAGCTGCGCAAGAACGCCAAGCTGACGCTGGTGTCGGCCACCAGCATCGTGGAGGGCGGCAGCCACGACGTGATACTGAAGGACAAGAGTGAGTGAAAACAAAGCAAAGGCCCGCCTGCGAAAGCAGGCGGGCCCTTTTGCTGCATGTGATTTTGCGGGCGACTCACCCCCACAGCGGCGTGGGGTAGAGACCGTCGGTATGCTTTTGTGCGATGGCGGCCACCACCTCCGGCTTGTCCTCCTGGTAGGTGACGCCGTGCCAGCGGTCGGTGCTTTTTAGCACCTTCACGTCCGCCTCGCCGGCGTGGATGAGCGCGTCTACCTCGCCGGGCAGCAAAAATTCGCATTTTTGCGGGTTTTGGGGCAGGTTCGCCTGCAGGAAGAGGGGAAAGTCCCGCTCGGCGGCGGGCAGGAAGCCGGCGCTGAAGCCCCAGAAATTCATCGAGACGAGTGTGCCGGCGGGCAGGTCCGTCCAGCTGGCGCCGTCATCCTCCGTGTATCGGGCGCCGGTGGGGCTTTTGGCCACCTTCAAGCGCTCCACGATGGCGGTGAGGTAGCCGTTTTCGTCCGCCTGGCAGACGCCCCGGGCCACGGTGCCCTTATCGGTGACCGTGTTCTCGATCTGGTAGCCCACCATGGCGAAGTGCTGTCTGCCCGGCTGCGGGGGCGCGGCCAAAAAATCATACAGCACGCGGTAGGCGTCGGGGCCATAGTAGTCGTCGGCGTTGATGGCGGCAAAGGGGCCGTTCAGAAGCAGCCGTGCGGCCAGCACGGCGTGGGTGGTGCCCCAGGGCTTCTGGCGCCCCTCGGGAACGGCGAAGCCGGGGGGCAGGTCGTCCATCTGCTGGAAGGCGTAGGCCACCTCGATCTCCTTTTCCAGGCGGCTGCCGATGGCGGCCTTGAACTCCTGTTCGATCTCGTGCTTAATGATGAAGACGACCTTCTCGAAGCCGGCGCGTTTTGCGTCGTACACCGAGTAGTCGATGATCAGTTCGCCCGAGGGGCCCACGGGGTCGATCTGCTTCAGGCCCCCGTAGCGGCTGCCCATGCCGGCGGCCATCACCACCAGTACCGGTTTGTCCATCTGCATCCATCTCCTTTGCGCGGGTGGGAAGCAGGCTCGCTTTCCACCACGGGAATTCCCGTAACAGGTATCTTTCATTGTAACGGGTGGGCGGCGGGTGTGTCAAATTGACGTGCGGGCAACATTGTGTGCGGCAGGATGCGGTTGTAAAGGCGCCCCCTTCGCTACTGCGAAGGGGGCGCAAGTACTGCCAAAAACACGGGGCTACGAAACGAGTGTGAGCGAGGGTGTGCCGAAGCCGTAGTTTTCCATGATGGCAAGGACATATACCTTATCGCTGGATTTACCCGTGCTGACTACAATATTGCGGTTGGTGAGCGCTGTGCCGACAGTGAGGTAGGAGCGGACCGGAAGCACGAAGTCGTACGTTTTGCCTGCTACCACATCGAAGCTTACGCTCCTGGTGCTGCTGTCCAAGCCGTAGCTGATCTTCAGCGAGCCGGTGGCGTTCGCCTTGATGCGCGCGGTGACATTGCCGCCGGTTACCACTGGCATACCAAAGCTGGTGTAAGAGAAGGTGAGGTTGTCTTTGATGCTGGTGATGGTGCCCGTGACGACCCCGATCATATCCACATCTTCATAGGTTTTTGTCTTCACACTGTAGATGGTAGTGCCATAGGTGCTGCTGTTGGCGAACACGATGAAATCGCCAAAGACGGCGGGAGAACTGGACACACCGTTGTAGGCGAAGGTGGAGAGCGAGGTGCCGGTGGCCGAACCCTTGTAGGTGCCCCACTGGTTGGTGAAGTAGACGCTGCCGTTAAGGTAGTTGGGATAGCTCATGGTGTCTGTGGACAGCGTTTTTTGGCCGGTGCCGTCAAGCTTGATGCGGCAGGGATAGCCGGTGTTGTAGTCGCTGTAATAGACATAGCCGTTATCGCCAACGCAGGGGCGGTACATGCTTTTGTCGATGACCTTCTTGCGCCCGGTGCCGTCCGGCTTTACCGAGTACAGCTTGCAGTTGTCGGAGAGGTTCATGTAGTAGATGACATCGCTGAAAGCGTTGACGGCGCCCACCTCGTCTTTGCTGATGACCTTGCGGCCGGTGCCGGTGGTGCTCATCTTCACAAGCTTGCCGTCGTCGGCGCCGCTGTAGCACTTGTAGTAGATGGTATTGCCAACGATATTCACGTAGGCTACCGTATCGCCCGTGAGCTTGGTGGCGCCGGTGCCATCCTGCTTCATGCGGTAGTAGCCCTTGCCGTTGCTGTAGTAGAGGTACCCGCCAATGGCGTTCAGCTCGCTGAAGCTGCCGGATTTCAGCTTCTTGCCCTTTGCGCCGCTGCCGGCCGTGGCCGTCATCACATAGATGCCCTCTATGTCGCTTTGCGTCTGGACGAAGAACAGCTTGCCGCTCTCCATGGCGGCGGAACCGTACGCGATGGAGTTGCCGGTGCTGTTGCCGCGGGTGTTGTAGACGGCTTTTTTAACGGTGACCTTGCAGGTGGCCGTTTTTGCGCCGTCCTGCGTTTTCACCGTGATGGTGGCCGTGCCGATGGCCTTGGCCGTCACAACGCCCTTGCTGCTCACCGTGGCGACAGACGTGTTGCTGCTCTTCCAGCTGAGCGTCTTGTTGGCGGCGGTGGTGGGCGCAAACGTGGGCTTGAGCGTGTAGGTGGAGCCCTTCCCGATACTTTTGGCGGTCGCGTTCAGCTTGATGCCGGTGACCCGCTTGCCGATGTAGACGGTACATTTGGCCGTCTTGGCGCCGTCCTGGGCGGTGGCGGTGATGGTGGCCTTGCCGCTGCTGGCCTTTGCGGTCACCTTGCCGGTTGTGGATACCGTGGCGACCTTCGTGTTGCTGCTGGACCAGGTGACCCGCTTGTTGGCGGCCGTGGTGGGGGCGACGATCTTTTTGAGCTGGAACGTCTTGCCCTTGCCTGTGAGCGTGTAGAAGGTCTTGTCCAGCTTCACGCTGGTGACGTGCTTGCCGATATAGAGGGCGCACTTGGCGGTTTTGCCGCTTCCGTCCCGGGCTGTGGCCGTGATGGTGCAGCTGCCGCTGTTCGCCTTGGCCGTCACGCGGCCGCTGCTGCTCACCGTGGCCACCTTGGTGTTGCTGCTCTTCCAGGTCACGCTCTGGAACGCCGCGGTGGTGGGGGCGACGGTGGCCTTGAGCAGGGTGGTTTTGCCCTTGGCCGACAGGGTCTTGGCGGTAGCGTTCAGCTTGATGCCGGTGACCCGCTTGCCGATGTACACGGTGCATTTGGCCACCTTCTTGCCGTCCTGGGTGGTGGCGGTGATGGTGGCCCTGCCGCTGGAAGCCCGCGCGGTGACGAGGCCGGCTTTATCCACAGTGGCGACGCCTTCGTTGGTGCTGGCCCAGGTGACCCTTTTATTGGCGGCGTCGGACGGGGCGACGATCTTCTTGAGCTGGAAGGTCTTGCCCTTGGCGGTGAGTGTGTAGGTGGTCCTGTCCATCTTTACGCTTGTAACGAGCTTGCCGATATAGATTTCGCACTTGGCGGTTTTGCCGCTGCCGTCCTTGGCGATGGCGGTGATGGTGCAGTTGCCGCTGGATGCTTTGGCCGTCACGAGACCGGCCGCGGTTACCGTGGCCACCCTGGTGTTGCTGCTCTTCCAGGTCACGTTCTGGTTGCTCGCGGTGGCGGGAGCGACGGTGGCCTTGAGCTGGGTGGTCTTGCCCTTGGCCGTCAGGGTCTTGGCGGTCATGTTCAGCTTGATGCCGGTGACCGGGACAACAGCCTGCGGGGCTGCGACGTCATCATTGGCGCTGGGGAGCACCTCCGGCTCGGCGCTGGGGTCGGGGCTGGGGGCGTCGGGCGGGGCCGCGTCGTCTGCTTCGTCGGGGGAAGGAGCGGGGGGCTCCTCCTCCTGCGGCGGGGTGGGCGGTGCCGCTTCGCCGTCGGACGGGTCGGGCAGTGTACTATCGCTGTCCGCATCGTCCCCGGGCTGCAGACCGGATGTGTCGGACGTATCGGGCGTGTCCTGCGTGTCGGCCGGGGCTTCGCTGGCAAATGCCGTGGCGGCCATCGAGACAAACAGCACCACAGACAACAACACGGCCAGCATGGTTTTGGCAAGCTTCATATTGGACCCTCCTTTGACCCGTTGGCGGATGGACGAGAGCGCCCTGCCAGACAGGGCGCCGCATAACGTATACCTGCATCCATTATCGCGCAGACGTGGGCTTTTACTCAAGCCGTCGGGTTTTACTTTGGTGTCTGCATTTCACACGGGGGACAAAAAAGCGCCTCCCCGCACGGGGAGGCGCAAGCGAAGGACCATGGGGATGGGTCAGATGACGCGCACGCGGATGACGCCTTCCAGGCCGTTCATCTCTGCCAGGGCGGCCTCGCCTACGGCGTCGGCCACGTCCAGCATGGTGTAGGCGTATTCACCGCGGCTCTTGTTGGTCATGTTCTCGATGTTTTGTCCGGCTCCGCCCAGCACCGAGGTGAGGCCGGCCAGGATGCCTTTCTCGTTCTTGTGGATGACGCACACACGGCTGCCGCCGTTGCGCGGCACGCTGAGGTTGGGCAGGTTCACGCTGTTCTGGATATTGCCGTTCAGCAGGTAGTCCTTCAACTCCTCGGCGGCCATCACGGCGCAGTTTTCCTCGCTTTCGGGGGTGGAGGCGCCCAGGTGCGGGATGCAAACAACGCCCGGCTGGCCGATGAGCTGCGCGGTGGGAAAGTCGGTGACATAGGCGGCCACGCGGCCGCTTTTCAGGGCGGTGAGCAGGTGCTCGTCATTCACAAGGTCGCCCCGGGCAAGGTTGATGATGCGCACGCCCTGCTTCATCTGGGCGATGCTCTCCTTGTTCACAAGGTCGCGGGTCTCGTCGTTCACCGGCAGGTGCAGGGTGATGTAGTCGGCCCCGGCGTAGATGTCGGACAGGCCGGCGCTGCGCTTGACGCTGCGGGAGAGGTTCCAGGCGGCGTCGATGGAGATGTAGGGGTCGTAGCCCAGCACCTCCATGCCCAGGTGGGTGGCCATGTTGGCCACCTTCACGCCGATGGCCCCCAGGCCCACCACGCCCAGCGTTTTGCCGGTGAGCTCTGGCCCCACGAACTTGTTCTTGCCCTTTTCCACAAGCTTGGGTACCTCGTCGCCCTCTTCGGCCAGGCCGCCGCACCAGTTGATGCCGCCGGCCACGTTGCGGCTGGACAGCACCAGCGCCCCCAGCACCAGCTCCTTCACTGCATTGGCGTTGGCGCCGGGCGTGTTGAACACGACGATACCCTGCTCCGAGCAGCGGTCGACAGGGATATTGTTGGTGCCGGCGCCCGCGCGGGCGATGGCCAGCAGTTCTTCGGGCAGCTCGGTCTCCAGCATGTTGGCGCTGCGCACCAATACGCCCTCGTAAACCTCGGCGTCCTCGTCCACGGTGAAGAGCGAGGTGGGCAGCAGCTCCATGCCTTTGGGCGCGATGCTGTTGAGTGTTTTGATGGTGTACATGGTTTATGCTCCCCCCTGTTCTTTGGCAAATGCGCGCATGTAGTCCACCAGTGCCTGCACGCCTTCGCGGGGCATGGCGTTGTAGATGGAAGCGCGCATGCCGCCCACCAGCCGGTGTCCCTTTATGTTGATGAGGCCGCGGGCTTTTGCGCCCTTGCAGAAGGCGTCGTCCAGTTCTTTGCCGGGCGAGGTGAAGGTGACATTCATCAGGCTGCGGTATCTGGGCTCGGCCGGGGCGACGTAAAAGTCCTGCGCGTCAAGGTAGTCATACAGCAGGGCGGCCTTCTCCTCGTTGCGCTTTTGCATGGCCGCAAGGCCGCCTACCTCTTCTTCCAGCCAGCGCAGGGTGAGGCCCGTCATGTAGATGGACCAGCAGTTGGGTGTGTTGGGCATGCTGCCGGCGTCCAGCATGGCTTTGTAGTCCAGCAGGGTGGGGGTGTTCTCCGGCGCGCCGCCGACGAGATCCTCGCGGATGACGAGGATGGACAGGCCCGCCGGGGCCACGTTCTTTTGCACGCCGAAGTAGATGGCGCCGTACTTCGAGACATCCACCGGCTCGGACAGGATGCAGCTGGACAGGTCGGCCACGAGGGGCGAATCCGTTTTTGGCAGCTGGGCAAAGCGGGTGCCGAAGATGGTGTTGTTCTGGCAGATGTGGGTGTAGCTGGCGCCGGGCGTGGGCTGCACGGAGGCCACGTCCGGGATGTAGGTGAAGTTGCGGTCGGACGAATCGGCCACGATGTTGACCTTGCCGATCTTGGCGGCCTCCTTGGCGGCCACCTTGGAAAAGTTGCCGGTGACCCAGTAGTCCGCGCTGCCGCCGCGCAGGAGGTTTAGGGGCACCATGGCGAACTGCAGCGTGGCGCCGCCCTGAAAGAAGCCCACGCGGTAGCCCTCCGGGATGGACAGCACCCGGCGCAGGCGGGCTTCGGTGTCGGCGATGATGGCCTCGAACTCCGGCGAGCGGTGGCTCATCTCCATCACGCTCTGGCCGCTCTGGCCATACTCCACAAGCTCGGCCTGGGCCCATTTGAGCACCGTTTCGGGCAGCATGCTGGGCCCGGCGCTGAAATTGTACACTCTGGACATTGGCAGTATTCCCCTCTCCCGGCAGGCGGCGCGAAGGGGGTGCGAAAAGAATTCCTTTGGAGAAAATCCCGCGTACCTTCGAGGCCGGATGCCCCTTTATTGGCCGACGAAGCGAGGTTTATGCGAAAGTGGTCTTTCAACAAACCCACGCAAGGAAGGCCGAGAATGTTCCGTTCAAACAACAAAGCCCGACCTGTGCCGGCCGCGTGATGTTGCCCTGTTCAGGTGGTAATATGTTAGATTATACAGGGGGCGGCGCAGAAAGACAAGCCGGAAAAGGGCTTAAAATTGGCTGCCCGGCAAGGGCGTTTTCATGTAAAAAGCTACATTCTGCGCAAAACTGTATCTGTATTGAGGACAGATGGGGTGGATGTGCTATACTGGAACAAAGGAGGGGTGCCCATGCGGCTGTTTTATGCCATTGCGCCCGACGACGCCTGCCGTGAGATGCTGTGGGCAGCGTCGCTGCGGCTGCTGGAGAGTTGCCGAGGGCGCTTCACCCGGCGGGAAAACCTGCACCTGACGCTGGTGTTTTTGGGCGAGACGGAGCGGCTGGAGGAGGCGAGGGCTTGCCTGGACGCCGTTGGAGATTGCACCGCGGCCATCGGCGGGGCATTCCCGCTCGCGTTCGAGGGGGTGGGGCGGTTTGCGCGGCGGGGCGGGGATGTCTTGTGGGCCGGTGTGCGTCCCTCGCCGCCGCTGCTGGCATTGCAGGCGGGGCTGGAAAGATGCGTGCGGGAGGCGGGGTTTGCCCCCGAGGAACGCCCCTACCGCCCGCACCTGACGCTGGCGCGGCAGGCCCACCTGGCACCCGGGCTTTCGCCGGAGGATCTGGCGCGGATGCTGCCGCCCTGCGGGATGACCGCCAACGCGGTGCTGCTGATGCGCTCCGAGCGGGTGGAGGGTGTTCTGCGCTACACGCCGGTGGCGCGCAGGGAGCTGTGAGGGCATGTGTACGGGGGTGGTGTGCCAGTGAGAGGGTGTAGCCGGGCATCTGCTTTGGGTAGCAGAAGAGGAGGCGCGATCTCAAAAGATACTCGAAATACTTTATAATAAAACGACGCTTCCCTGCCGGTGAATCATCGGGCAGGGAAGCGTCGTTTTATGTGATGACAAGGTGGGCGGGGCAGAAGGGTCTCGCCCACTTGGCCGCGGGGGACTTGAGCCCGTAACTCGCCCGTGTTTGCTGCGAACAGCATTATGTAGGTCTCCTAAAAAAACGCGTCCCCAATAATAATTTGATCATTTGCGCTGCCGTCTGGCGTTCAGAGGCCAAGTGCCGCCTACGAAGACGTCTTTTGCAGCAGCTCCCGTTTCTTCTCGTCGAACTCCGCCTGGGTGAGGGTGCCCTCGTCCAGCAGTTCCTTGTATTTGCGGATCTCCTCGGCCGGGTGCAGCGCCGGCATGCCGGAAAGTGGCAGCGCCACAAGGGCGGAGTCCTCCTTGATGTTCTTATCGTTCTTGCCCAGTTGGTCGAAGAAGCCGGCGCTCACGATGCCGGTAGGAACGGCGATGAGCCCCACGCCCAGCACGGCCACCACGGCAGCCAACAGCTTGCCGATGGCGGTGACGGGGTAGATGTCTCCATAGCCAATGGTGAGCAGTGTGGACACCGCCCACCACATGCCGGAGAGGATGTTGCTGAACTTGTCCGGCTGCACCGGCGCCTCGAACACGTAGATCATCGCCGAGGAGATCATCATGAGCGAGAAGACGATGGCCAGCGAGGTGAATAGCTCATGCCGTTTCTCGTGGATGACCCGGCCGATGGTGGTGAGACCCTTGAAATACCGGTTGGCCTTGAACAGGATGAACAGCCGCAGGATGGCAAGCACCCGCAGCGTGAACCCGTTGAGGGGCAGCAGCAGCACAAGGTAGAGCGGCAGGATGGTGAGCAGGTCTACGATACCCATGGGCGACAGCGCATACCGCAGGCGGGCGCGGGCAGGCGGTTTTTGCGGGTAGCGCAGGGGGGCTGTCCACAGCCGCAGGATGTATTCGATGCTAAAAAAGAAGGTGAGGACGATGTTTACGCCCAGGGAGAACCACCGATAGCCACCGCCGGGGGTGAAGCTGTCCAGCACGATGACCACCGCCCCCAGCAGTACCAAGGACAGCAAAAATGCGCGCACGAAGCGATTGCCCCGGCTGCGGGGCGGGGTTCCAGTACCGTCCTGGGTGGAACTGCCGTCGGTGCGCAGCAGTTCATATGTTTTGTGCATCGCGTCGCTTGGCATAGGGCATTATCCTTCCCGTAGATGGCTGTTTGTGGGAAAAGCTGCGTCTATCATATCATAAGAAACAGAGCGGCGGCAATCGAAAACAGGCGGGAAAAGCGAAAAGAATGTCGATGAAACGAAAAGTGATGTTATAAATTGTATTAATATTATAAATCTGAAAATAATTGTTGACAACTAATATTATATAGAATATAATATTGACAGGAATACAGCTTGGGCGTGTGATGCGCCGCGCTGTGCCGATGCCCACACAGGACGGGAGATGAGGCGAGTGACATTCAATACCGGGGCGGCGCTTCTGGATGCGCTTGTGCTGAGCGTGGTGAACCACGAGGACACCTACGGCTACAAGATCACGCAGGATGTGCGTGAGGTGGTGGAGATAAGCGAGAGCACCTTGTACCCCGTTTTGCGCCGGCTGCAAAAAAACGGCAGCCTTGCCGCATACGACCAGGAGTACGCCGGGCGCAACCGACGGTACTACACTATCACACCGCAAGGCGAAGAAGCACTGCACACCGCCCGCGACGAATGGGTGCGCTACCGCGGGCGGATCGAGAATCTGTTGTTCGGAGGGAATGGCAATGACTAAGCAGGAATTTTTGGAGGCGTTGCAGGCGGGGCTTGCAAACGTGCCCCCCGACGAACGGGCAGCGGCGCTGCAATATTATACGGAATACCTGGACGACGCCGGTGGCGAGCACGAGGCTGAAGCCCTGGAAGAACTGGGCAGCCCCGAGCGCATTATAGCCGAGATACGCACCGACAGTGAGCGGGACGGCTGGGTGCCGCCCACCCACGAAGCGCGCGCCCTGCCATCTGCAGACGCCCCCCCGCCGCAGACGGGGGGCGAGCGTGTGGACCGGGCGGCGGTGATGAATGCGCCAGCCGTTGCGGAGCCCCCTTCGGCGGACGTGATGTGGGGTGGCAGCTATCCGGTCATCCCGCCGCCTTCCGCCGGGGCGGGCGAGGGGCCGCCCCTGCCGCCCGAATATCTGGCAAGCCGCCAGCCGCTCGAAGGGGAGGAACCCCCGGCGCAGCAGCCGGAGGTGTGGCAGCAACCGTCCGGGGGAGAGCCCCCGCCCCCTTCCATGCCCCTTCCACCGCCACCGCCCGGCGCCGAATGGGCGGCTGCGCCTGAGGGTGTAAATGCACAGGGACAGCAGACGGGGCAGACGCCCCCGCCTGTGGCACAGCCGCAGATGGCTCCGCAACCCAAGCCCTGGACGGCGGGCCGCATCGTGCTGTTGGTTCTGGCCATCCTCTTTCTGTGGCCGTTCATCCTCGTGTTCATTGCGGTGTTGTTTGTCCTGCTCATTGCGCTGGTGATTATCCTGGCGGTGCCCATCATCGTGGGTGTCTCCATGGTGGCGGCGTCTTTGGCGGCGCTGGTGTTCGGCGGCCTGATGACCGCCGTGGTGCCGCCGTCCGGCCTTGTGTTCATCGGCGGGGCGCTGCTGGTTCTGGGGCTGGGGCTGCTGTGTACATGGGGCGGCGCAGCGCTGTTGGGCGCGGCTGTTCCCGGGCTATTCCGGGGCCTGTTCGCCCTCGTTAAACGAATTTTCCATCGCGCATAGAGAGGTGCAAATATGGCGAAAAAAATTGTGTTGATCGTGTTTGGATGCATCGCGGCGGCCGGGCTGGTCATTGCGATCATCGGTTTTGCGCTGGGCGGCTGGTTCGGTTCGTTCATGGTGTACCAGGGCCGGCTTGTGTACGAAGAGCGCGGTGTGCAGCACCCGCTGGGGGACGTGCCCTTCTGGATCGGGGACGACGGCGTGATCACCGATTGGGGCACGGATGCGAGCGGCGGTTGGGAGAGCTGGAGCTATGAGGACACCGGCGGCAGCGGCGAAAGGATGACCATGGAGGCACCTTTCGACAATGTGAGCGAGCTGAAGGCCGTAGCGCTGGATGTGAGCGTGGGTTATGTGGACGTGCGCGTGGGTGACAGCTACAGCCTGGAGGTGCAGGGTCCGCTTAAGATGGAGAGCTCTTTTGTGGATGGGGTTTGGACGATTACGTCCAAAATCGATCTGGAAAGCGTGCGCACCAGCTCTGAAAACTGGAAGAGCGGCCCCCGGTTTTACCGCGGCGGCGAGGATATCACCACCCAGTATGTGCTTACGCTGCCCAAAGAGGTAGCGGAGCTTTCGGCAGGGCTGGAGATGGGTGTGATGGACCTGGACGGCCTTGTAATGGGCCGGGCGGCCCTTACGCAAAACCTGGGGCTGATGCGCGTGGCCCACTGCGAGGCGGACGACCTGAACGTCGACGTGGACCTGGGCGCCGCGGAGATAAAAGGCTTCGAGACCGACAACTGCACGCTGAAGGTGGGCTTGGGCAACATCGACTACGAGGGTAGCGTGGCCGAGATACTGGACGCCAACTGCGACCTTGGGAATATCAGCTGCAAGCTGGAAAAACCCGAGCGCTACGGGTATACTGTAGATGTGAGCCTTGGGAACATCACTATTGGCGAGCAGAGCTTCAGCGGCTCCCGGCAGGACAGCAAGGATTCCGATCTGCACCCGCTCTATCGCCTTACCTGCGGGCTGGGCAACATCGATGTCACCTTCACGAATGCCCGCTGAAACAACCCGCACCCCAACAACGTGACCCAACGATGAAACAAGGAGGCATATGCCATGGAACCGGGTAAAAGACTGTACCGCAGCCGCCGAGACCGCATGCTGGCCGGCGTGTGCGGCGGCATCGCAGAATATTTCGGCGTGGATCCCACAATCATCCGCCTGCTGGCGGTGGTGCTGGGCTGTTGCGCCGGCGGCGGCCTTCTGGCCTATATCATAGCGGCCATCGTGGTGCCCAATGCGCCCGACTGAGCAGAGCAGGCAAAACAAAAACACCGCAGGGAAGGAGCTTCCCGCGGTGTTTTTTGTTTTTGACGACCATAGCGGCCTTCAGCCGCCGGCGATCTGGCCTGCCTCGTTCAGTAGGCGCTGGCGCTCGTCCCACAGTTTCTGCGAGAGGTCCACATAATAGCGGTGAGGGTACTCGAAGCGGCGCACCTCGTCCCACAGGGTGTCCACCTGGGCGGCGCAGTGGGCGCGGATGTCGGCGAGCGCGGGGCTTTGGTACACTAGCCGGCCGCCCTGGTAGATGGGTATGGACAGCTGCTTTGCCGTGCAGTTGTGGAAGGTGCGGCGCTTCCATGTCTCCACCGGGTCGAACAGGGTGATGCCGCCCTTGCAGTCCACCTCTTCGTCGAACATTGTGATATAGTCCGCCATGGCTTTGCCGGTGGCGTCGTCGTAGATGCGCCACAGCTTCTTCAGGTGGGGGGTGGTGATCTTGTCGGCCGTCTCGCTCAGCTTGATCTTGGGGATATACGCACCGTCGCGCTTCACGGCGGCCAGCTTGTACACCCCGCCGAACACCGGGTCGCTCTTGGAGGTGATGAGGTTTTCCCCGATGCCGAACAGGTCCACCCTGGCGCCCTGCGAAAGCAGGTCGCGGACAATGATCTCATCCAGCGAGTTGGAGGCGCAGATCTGTGCGTCGGGGTAGCCGGCGGCGTCCAGCATGGCGCGGGCGCGCTTGGAGAGGTAGGCGATGTCGCCCGAATCGATGCGGATGCCCACGGGGCGGATGCCCAGGGGGTCCAATACTTCTTCCCACACGCGGATGGCGTTGGGCACGCCGCTGTGCAGCACGCTGTAGGTATCCACCAGCAGCATGCAGTTGTTCGGGTACAGCTGTGCGTAGCGGCGGAAGGCCTCGTACTCGCTGCTGAACAGCTGCACCCAGCTGTGAGCCATGGTGCCCGAGGCCGGGATGCCGAACAGGGCGTCGGCCAGCATGTTGGAGGTGGATGCGCAGCCGGCGATGTAGGCCGCGCGCGCGCCGTACACGGCGGCGTCATATCCCTGGGCGCGCCGGGCGCCGAACTCCATCACCGGGCGGCCCTCGCAGGCGCGCACTACCCGGTTGGCCTTGGTTGCGATGAGACACTGGTGGTTGAGGGTGAGCAGCAGCAGTGTCTCGATGAACTGGGCCTCGATGCAGGGCCCCTCCACGGTGAGGATGGGCTCGCCCGGGAAGATGGGGGTGCCCTCCTCCACCGCCCATACATTGCAGTGGAAGGTGAAGTTTGCGAGATATTCGAGAAACTGCTGCGAAAAGCCGCCCGCGCGACGCAGGTAGGCGATGTCCTCGGGCGAGAAGTGGAAGTTCTCGATGGCCTCGATGAACTGGGCGAGGCCGGCCATGATGGCAAAGCCCCCGCCGTCGGGCACCTTGCGGAAGAACATATCGAAGACGGCGATGTCGTCCTTGTGGCCATCCTCAAAATAGCCGGCGGCCATGGTCATCTCGTAGAAGTCCATCAGCAGCGAAAGGTTGCGGCAGGGGTCCTGTGCGGTCATGCGGGTTTGCCTCCGTTTGGGTTCGATTGTGGGGCTGCAGCTTGTCTTTGCGAACGGCTATCGCCGGCCCTGGCGTTTTTCCTTCTGGCGCTTCTGGTGCAGGCCGGCCACCACGGCGATATAAATAACGACGAGAATGACTGCCCCGGCGATGATGTACTTGAGGTAGGCCATCAGGAACTCTTGCCCCTTGCGCACCAGGAACAGCGTGTTGTTGCGCGAGACGTCCTGCGCGGCCAGCAGGTCCGCTGTGCCGATGACCCGCCCCTCCAGCGAGAGGGTGAGCGTACCCACCACCGTGCCCGCCTCCACCGGCGCCGAGACAGAATCGGGCAGGTGGAAATCCTTCTGGATGTCGCTGTCGCTGGCATCCACTAGCAGCAGGGTGCGCAGGTCGGTGGAGGGCAACAGCTTTAAGGCGTCCACGTCTGTCGTGTATTTCACCGGGATCTCGGTGATGGGCTTTTCGGTGTCCAGCACCGGGCGCACCACCAGCTGGGTGAACGCCCAGTTGTACAGCTCGGCTGTCTCGTACAGCGCGGGGTATTCCTTGCCGGTTTCCAGCTTGGGGGCCAGCTCGTCCGCTTCGGGCGGGCTGTTCATCACCACGCAGATATAGCCGGCGTCCTCGCTTTCGGCCCAGGAGGCGAAGTTCTGCCACTCGCCCAGGCTGCCCGTCTTGCCGCCCTTTACAAGGCCCGCCGTCTCGGGGAAGATGTCGTAGTAGGGGCTGGTTTCTACAATGAGGCGGTTTGTGTTGAAGAGGTTGTAGGGTGCGTCGTGCTGCTCGTGGGCGGCCATCTCATAGGTGGGAGTGGCTGTGACCTGGCGTAGCAGTTCGTGCCGTTTGAACTCCCGCACGACGAGGCACATGTCCCGCGCGGTGGTCTTGCTGTCGGGAGAGAGGCCGTTCGCATCTACAAAAGTGGTGCCGGTGCAGCCCAGTTCTGCGGCCTTTTGCTGCATGGCGGCCACGAACTGTTGTGGCTGGCCACCGGAGAGATGGTCGGAGAGGATGAGCGCTGCCTCGTTGCCGCTGGGGATGAGCGTGGCGTACAAGAGCTCCCGCACGCTCAGCGTTTCGCCGCGGCGGATGTCTGCGTGGGAGGCGTTCTGCCCATACAGCGCGTTGAACACCCAGTCGTGGTCCACGGTGATTTTTGTGCCGTCCAGGTCTTGCACCTGTTCCACGGTGAGGATGGCGGTGAGCATCTTGACGAGGCTGGCCGCCGAATACGCTTTGTCTGCGTTTTTCTCGTACACCACAAGGCCGGAGTCCTCATAGATGAGACAGGCGGCCTTGGCCTGCACCTTGAAGGAGGGCTTGTAAACGCCTTCGCCCTGGCCCCAGGCGGGCGCCGCAGTTTCGCTTTCAGCGGAACTGTTGGCGGGGGAGGAAGCGGCATTGTTTGTGGATGCGCTCTGCCCGCCATCGGACGCCGCGGCGCCGGAGGTGTCCTCTGGTGAGGAGTGGGAGGAGGAGCTGCCGGCGGCAGACGCGGCGTCGCTTCCGCTGCCACTGGCCAGCGCGTGGGGCGCCCACAGCGAACATGCCGCAAACAGCGCACAGCACAACAGCGCCGCGCTTTTATATAAGGAAAGACGTGAGGAATGGGTATTCATGGGGGTTTCCTTCCAGGGGTGTTTTGAAAAAGACGGCTCCGCTGCGTTTACAGCAGGCTTGCCTCGCAGGCGATGCGGGCGGCCAAGCGCGCGTTCTCTTCCATCAGCGCGGCAAGGGCCTCGGGGGCGGCGCCGCCGGTGGCCTCCTGCAGACGCTGGTGCAGCAGTTTTGTCAGGCGGCGGCCGGCGATGCCCTTCTCGGCGGCTTCGGTGCAGGTGTCGTCCAGCGTTTGGGCGATGAGGATCTCGTCCAGCGCGTGTTGGGCAGGGATGGGGTTGGTGACCAGCACGCCGCTGCGCAGGCCGATGCTGTCGCCGATGTCAAAGATGCGGGCGGCTTCTTCGGGGGTGTCCACCCGGGCGCCCACGGCGTGGCCGGACGAGCGGACGAACAGGGCGGGCAGTTCGTCTGTGCCGTAGCCCAGCACGGGCACACCCTTGGTGGCCAGGCAATCCAGCGTGGCGCCCGCGTCCAGGATGGGGTTGACGCCCGAGCAGACCACGAGCAGCGAGGTGCGGCCCAGTTCCTCGATGTCGGCCGAAATGTCCAGCGGGGAGCCGCGGTGCGCGCCGCCGATGCTGGCGGTGAGGAAGACGCGCGCGCCGGCCAGGATGGACAGCACCATGCTGGCCGCCACCCAGGTAGCGGCGTCCTGCCCGCGGGCGGCCAGGATGGAGAGGTCGCGCCGGCTGCCCCGGCGCAGGGCGGCGCCCTGGCGGCCCAGATGATCGACCTCCCCGTCGGAGAGGCCGATGCACAGATGCCCGCCCATCACGGCGATGGGTGCGGGCACGGCGTCGTTTTCGCGCAGGGTGGCCGCCACCCGCCCGATGGCCCGCACATTCATGGGGTAGGGCAGGTGGCGTGCGAGGTCGGTGAGCTCGAAGGTAACCACCGGCCGGCCATATTCCAATGCCCGTTGTACTTCGGGGGCATACCGCAGGTAATTTCGTAGCTTGTCCATGACAGGTTCCTTAACCAGATCGAGGTATTGTGGGCACGGAAACAGTATAGCATCTGCGCGTCCGGCGCGCAAATGGGCGGGTGGAGATATGAATCCTAGTTATATGGGTGATATCCGTTCGCCCCAGAAAGGCAGATTTGACGCTTGGATTGCAGCAAAATATACAAAACAACAAACAGATTTCGTGCAGGCTGCCGGAATTGCAGATGTGTGCGGAAATTTGACGGATTTTGGCACGACTATTTGAGAATATAATCCTTGTCATTTGTGTTTTGTTTTGGTAGAATACACTAGCGAAACTTTTTTTTGATGCACATTTTTCACATCCCCCCGTTGCGGAACCATATCGTCGGGGCACCAAGTTTTTTGCATACCACGTTCAAAAAATGACGCAAGCCGAGGTGAGACAGTTGGGAGAATACGCAATCGACATTGTGCGCGAAGCGGAGACAAAAGCGGAGGAGATCGCCCGCTCGGCCGCGCAGGAAGCGGCGAAGATTGTCGATGACGCGCAGAACGAAGCGGTGCGCATCGGCCATGTGAACGAGGACGAAGCGCGGGCAAAATCGGCCAGCGCGCTTGCCGCCGCCCACAGCGAGAGCCAGAAGGTGCTGGAGGCGGCCATGGGCGACCTGAACGCTGAGATGGACGCGCTGGCCCAGAAGGCGCGCGCGAACCAGCCCGAGGCTATCCAGGCAATCCTGGGATCCCTTGCCTAGGTTTTTTAAAGGCGGCGTAGCACGATGAATTGCAGCGCGGCGGCCCGGAAATAGTTCCCGTGGGGTCGTGTGGCGCAAGGAGGTATCGAACAAGATATGGCTGTATTGCAGGTGGAGCGTTTCCATGTTTGCGCCATGAAACGCGACCGCAAACGGATCATGGAGTTCTTGCAGCTCAAGGGCGTGGTGGAGCTGAAGGACGTCGTGGTGGACAACGACGAGGTCTTCTCGCGGGACGACACCAGTTCCGCCCGCGCGCTGTTTGACCGCAACGCGGACATCGCCCAAAAAGCGGCGGATGCCGTGCAGAAGGTCGCGCCGCAAAAGAAGGGGTTGCTGGATTCCTTCAAAGGGCGCACCCCCATCACGGTAGCCGAAAATGACGCGTTCAACGAAAAGCGCGAGACGGTGCTGCGCACGGCGCACCAGGTGCTGCAGTGGGACCGCGAGATTACCGACCGCAAGGCGGAGATTGCCCGGGCCGACGCCCAACAGGAGGCGCTGCAGCCCTGGATGGACCTGCCCATCCCCCAGAACATGACCGGCACCAAGAAGACGGCGGTGTTCGTGGGCTCGGTGGAAGGCCAGCACGACACGGCGGCGGTTCTGACCCAGATTGCCCGGGTGAACCCCGAGCTGGAGCCCATCCATGTGGATGTGGTGTCTGCCAGCCCCGTGCAGACCTGTTTCTATGCCGTTGTGCTGCGCAGAGACGCCGCCGACGCCGAGGAGGCGCTGCGCGCCATCGGCTTTACCCGGCCGCCCTCGCCCACCCACCGCATCCCGCGGGACAAGGTGGAACGGCTGGAAAAACAGAAAAAAGAGGCCGAGGAGGCCATCTGCAAGGCGGAGGAAGAGATCGCGGCCTGCGGCGACGAGCAGGACGAGCTGCACATGCTGCACGACAACATGAAGATGCGCAGCGAGAAGTACTCAGCCATCGAGCAGCTGGCGCAGACAAAGCACACGATCGTGCTGGACGGTTACATCCCCAGCGTGTGCGCGCCGGCCCTCATCGAAGAGCTGAAGCAGAAATTTGACTGCGACGCCGACGTGAGCCCGGTGGGCCCGACCGAAACGCCGCCCACCATCCTGCATAACAACAAGTTCTCCCGCCCGGCCGAGAGTGTGCTGGAAAGCTACAGCCTGCCCCACAAGGGCGAGATCGACCCCACGGTCATCATGAGCATCTTCTATTATGTAATGTTCGGCATGATGTTCTCGGACGCGGGGTATGGCGCCATCGTGGTGCTCATCTCCGGCATTGCGCTGCTCAAGTTCAAGCACATGGAAAAGGGCATGAAGCAGTTCCTCAGCCTCTTCTTCTGGTGCGGCATCTCCACGGTGTTCTGGGGCGTGATGTTTGGCAGCTACTTTGGGGACCTGTTCGACGTGGTGGCCCAGACCTTCTTCGGCCGGCCCGAGAGCGCCGGCGCGGTGGTTCGCCCGTTGTGGATGGACCCGCTGGCCAACCCCATGTCGCTGCTCATGTTCTGCCTGCTCATCGGCGTCATCCACATCACAGTGGGCTTCATCATCAAGGGCGCGCAGTGTGTGAAGGACGGCAAGCCCGTCGACCTGATCTTTGAGACCGTTTTCCCGGTGGGGCTGGCGTATGCGCTCATCCTCATCCTGATGACCACCACCATCTTCGAGGGCCTGGCCGGCTTCCTGCTCACCCTGCCGTCCGGTCTTGTAACCGCGCTGTGGGTCATTGCGGCCGTGTGCGCGGTGGGGGTCATCCTCACGGCGGGGCGCGAGAGCAAGAACCCCGGCATCCGGGTGATGAAGGGCCTGTACGGGCTGTACAACACCGTGGCCGGCTGGATCAGCGACGTGCTGTCCTACTCCCGCCTGTTGGCCCTGGGCCTGGCGACCGGCGTTATCGCCAGCGTGATGAATGCGCTGGGCTCGATGTTTGGCAGCGGGTTCGTGAAGGTCATCGTCTTCGTGCTCATCTTCATCGTGGGGCAGCTGCTCAACTTCTTTATCAACGCCCTGGGCGCCTACGTGCACTCCAACCGTCTCGAGTTCGTGGAGTTTTTCGGCAAATTCTATGAGGGCGACGGACGCAAGTTCATGCCTTTGGGAATTCATACAAAGTATTATAAAATTGAGGAGGAAACTCAACATGTCTGAAGCATCTTCTGTTGCAAGCACTCTGGGTATCTTTTTTGCGGTTCTGGGTATGGCGCTGGCCTCCGCCCTGCCGGGCTGGGGCTCTGCCAAGGGCGTGGGCACGGCCGGCCAGGCGGCCGCCGGTGTCGTCACCGACGACCCCAGCCAGTTCGGCAAGGTGCTCATCCTGCAGCTGCTGCCCGGTACACAGGGCATCTACGGCCTGCTGATCGCCTTTATCACCATGTCCAACATCGGCCTGCTGGGCGGCAGCGCGGAGATGAGCCTGGCCAAGGGCCTGTGCTATTTTGCGGCCTGCCTGCCCATCGCTATTGCCGGCCTCTTCTCGGCCATCCACCAGGGCAAGACCTCGGTCGCCAGCATCAACCTGGTTGCCAAGGCGCCCGACCAGTTCGGCAAGGCCATCCTGTTCCCCGCCATGGTGGAAACCTACGCCATCCTTGCGCTGCTCATCAGCCTGCTGGCCATCTTTGCCATCCCCGGCCTGCCGGTTTGATGAAAACCGCGGCACGGGTGGCGCGCCCTCAAATGGCGCTGCCGCCACATTTGGCAGAAGGAGGATGAGCCGTGACAGGTCTTGAGAAGATTGTAAAAGAGATAGAAGACGAGGCCCGCGCCGAAGCCGCTGCCACCCTGAGCAAGGCGAAGGCCAGGGCGGAGGAGATCCTTGCAGAGGCGAAAGCCACCGCAAAGGCCGAGAGCGACAAGATCGACGCGGCCACGAAGCAGGAGCTTGCCGACGTGGAGAACAGCCGGGCCTCGGCGCTTGGCCTGCAACGCCGCCAGCGCACCCTGCAAACCAAGCAGGAGATGCTGAGCGAGACGCTGGACAAGGCACTTTCGGAGCTGTATGAGCTGCCCGAGGGGGCGTATTTCTCCCTGCTTGTGAAGCTGGCGGCAAATGCCGCCCAGCCCGGCGAGGGCGAGATGCTGCTGAGCGAGAAGGACCGCGCCCGCCTGCCGGCGTCCTTTGAGAAGGACCTGGCCGCCGCGCTGCCCGAGGGGCGCAAGCTGGCCATTGCGCAGGCCACTCGCCCCATAGACGGGGGCTTCGTGCTCAAGTATGGCGACGTGGAGGAGAACTGCTCCTTCGCCGACATGTTCGACGCGCGCCGCGAGGAATTTGCAGACAAGGTGCAGGACATCCTGTTTGCGTAACCTGCAGGCGCAGCGCACACCCTGCCGGCCCCGCCGGCGGCGGGGGCATTCCCGAAGGAAAGGGGGGACGGCCGTATGGCCAAGGATGATTACGTATACGCGGTAACGCGGGTGCATTCGAGCGAAAAGGCCCTTTTGAGCCGACAGGACCTGGAGCAGCTGATTGCCGCCGAGAATGTGGACGAAGCGTTCCGCATGCTGGCCGACAAAGGCTGGGGCACGCAGGACGCGCCTGAAAATGACGCCGACGCCCTGGTTGCCGCCGAGACCCGCAAGACCTGGCAGCTGATTGGGGAGCTGACCGGTGACGTGGCGCCGTTCAACGTGTTCCGCTACGGCAACGATTACCACAACCTGAAGGCGGCCATCAAGCTGGCCTACACCCACAGCGGGGACAAGGACCAGAACGAACGGTTCTACCTCAGCGAGGGCACCGTGGAGCTGGACAAGATCATCAAGGCGGCGGGTGAGCACAGCTTTTCCGGCCTGCCCGACGAGATGGCCAAGGCCGGGCGCGAAGCATATGAAGCGCTGCAGCACACGGGCAACGGCCAAACAGCCGATATGATCATCGACCGGGCCGCCCTCATCGCAATTTATGAGGCGGGCAAAAAGTCGGGCAGCGAGCTGCTGCGCCGCTATGCGGAGCTGAAGGTAGACTCGGCCAACATCAAGGCCGCCGTGCGCTGCTGTGTGATGAACCGCAGCCGCGAGTTCACCGAGCGCGCCATTGCGCCGGTGGGCACGCTGAACATCCACAAGCTGCTGAACGCCGCCATGGAGAGCCTGGAGGCCATCTACGACCTCTTGGAGCGCACCAACTACTCGGGCGGCGTGGGGGCGCTAAAGACGTCGCTGGCCGCGTTCGAACGCTGGTGCGACGACCAGGTGATGGATCTTGTGCGCCCGCAGCGGCACGAGTATTTCGGCATCGAGCCGCTGGCCGCGTTCATCCTGGGGCGGGAGAATGAGATCGCCATGGTGCGGCTCATCCTCTCGGCCAAGATAAACAACCTGAGCACCGACGCGCTGCGCGAGCGGCTGCGCGAGACGTACGTATAGAACCCCTGCCAGGGCAGCGGGCGGCGTTTGCGCGTGCATCGCGCCTTTTCGCCGGAAAGGAATGAGCCTATGTACAAGATCGCAGTGATGGGCGACCGGGACAGCATCTACGGCTTTGCCTCGGTGGGGCTGGAGATCGTACCGGTGGACGACCCGGCGGGCGCCGGGCGCCAGTTGCGCGCCCTTGCGGAAGAAGGCTACGCCATCATCTATGTGACCGAGGCGCTGTATGGGCACCTGGGCAAAGAACTGGCGGCCTATGCCGAGAGCAGCCTGCCGGCCATCATCCCCATACCCGGCGTTTCGGGCAATACCGGTATCGGCATCAAACAGGTGAAGCAATCGGTGGAAAAGGCCGTTGGCTCCGACATCATCTTCGGGGGCAACTAGTCTCGTTCTGCCCGCCTAAGGGTGTATCCAGACGTGTTTTTTAGAAGAAAATAGTTGTTGGTTGTAGACGAACGCGCAGGAGGTTTGCCTCTTCCACAACGAATGACTAACAACTGACAACTATGATGGAAGGACTGGTATACGAGAATGAGCAGCAAAGGCACGATCCAAAAGGTGGCCGGCCCTCTCGTAATCGCCGAGGGCATGCGTGACGCGAACATGTTCGACGTGGTGCGCGTGGCGGAGAGCCGCCTCATCGGCGAGATTATCGAGATCCACGGCGACAAGGCGAGTATCCAGGTGTATGAGGAGACGAGCGGCCTTGGCCCGGGTGAGCCGGTGGAGAGCACCGGCATGCCCATGAGCGTGGAACTGGGCCCCGGCCTGATCGAGAGCATCTACGACGGCATCCAGCGTCCGCTGGACGTCATCAAGCAGAAGACCGGCCTGCGCCTGGAGCGCGGTGTGGAAGTGCCCAGCCTGAGCCGGGACAAAAAATGGCACTTCGTGCCCACCGCGAGTGTGGGCGATGCCGTGCAGGGCGGCGATATCATCGGCACCGTGCAGGAGACGGAGATCGTCAGCCACAAGATCATGGTGCCCCCGGGCGTTTCGGGCACCGTGAAGGAGATCGCCGAGGGCGACTTCACCGTCACCGACAACGTGGCCACCCTTGCTGCCGATGGCGGCGACGTGCCTGTGGGCCTGATGCAGAAGTGGCCGGTGCGCAAAGGCCGCCCCTACAAGCAGAAGCTGAACCCCGACATGCCGCTGATTTCCGGCCAGCGCGTGGTGGACGCCATGGTCCCCATCGCCAAGGGCGGTACGGCCGCCGTGCCCGGCCCCTTCGGCAGCGGCAAGACGGTCATCCAGCACCAGCTGGCCAAATGGGCCGACGCGGACATCGTTGTGTACATCGGCTGCGGCGAGCGCGGCAACGAGATGACCGACGTGCTTTTGGAATTCCCTGAACTGAAGGATCCCAAATCGGGCCGCAGCCTGATGGAACGCACGGTGCTGATCGCCAACACCTCCGACATGCCGGTGGCCGCGCGCGAAGCCAGCGTGTACACGGGCATCACCATAGCCGAGTACTTCCGCGACATGGGCTACTCTGTGGCGCTGATGGCCGACTCCACCTCCCGCTGGGCGGAAGCCATGCGCGAGATGAGCGGCCGCCTGGAGGAGATGCCCGGCGAAGAGGGTTACCCCGCCTACCTTTCCAGCCGCCTAGCGCAGTTCTACGAGCGCGCCGGCCGCGTGGTCAACCTGGGCACGGACGGCCGCGAGGGCGCCCTTTCGGTCATCGGTGCGGTGTCGCCCTCCGGCGGCGACATCTCCGAGCCAGTCACCCAGGCCACACTGCGCATCGTGAAGGTGTTCTGGGCGCTGGACGCCCAGCTGGCTTATGCGCGCCACTTCCCGGCCATCAACTGGCTGACCAGTTACTCGCTGTACCTGGACGATGTGGGCAGCTGGTTCGACGCGAACGTGAAGCGCGACTGGATGCAGAAGCGCAACCGTCTGATGCTGCTTTTGCAGGAAGAGAGCGAGCTGCAGGAGATCGTGCAGTTGGTGGGCATGGACGCGCTGAGCCCGCCCGACCGCCTGAAGCTGGAAGCCGCGCGCAGCATCCGCGAGGACTTTTTGCACCAGAACTCCTTCCACGACGTGGACACCTACACTCCGGTAGAGAAGCAGTACACGATGATGGACCTGGTGCTGGAGTACTACGACGTATCGGCAAAGGCGCTGGACAAGGGTGTGAACATCAACGACCTGGTGGCCCTGCCCGTGCGCGAGGCTATCGGTCGCGTGAAGTATTCGCCCGCCGATGAAGTGCCGGCCGAAGCGCAGCGCATCTCGGAGCAGCTCGCGTCTGAAATCGAAGCGTTGCTGAAGAAACTCGAGGAGGAGGATGCGTAATGCCGAAAGAGTATAGGACGATACAGGAAGTGGCAGGCCCGCTTATGATGGTGCGGGGCGTGTCCGGCGTTACCTACGACGAGTTGGGCGAGATCGAGCTTGCCAGCGGCGAGCGCCGCCGCTGCAAGGTGCTGGAGATCGACGGCGGCAACGCGCTGGTGCAGCTGTACGAGGCCTCCACAGGCATCAACCTCGAAGACTCGAAGGTGCGCTTCCTGGGCAGGAGCCTTGAGCTGGGCGTGTCCGAGGATATGCTCTCCCGCGTTTTCAACGGCATGGGCCGGCCCATCGACGGCGGCCCGGACATCCTGCCCGAGTTCCGCCGGGACATCAACGGCCTGCCCATGAACCCCTCCGCCCGCGCCTACCCGCAGGAGTTTATCCAGACGGGCGTGTCGGCCATCGACGGCCTGAACACGCTGGTGCGTGGCCAGAAGCTGCCCATCTTCTCGGGCAGCGGCCTGCCCCACGCCCAGCTGGCGGCGCAGATTGCCCGCCAGGCCCGGGTGCGCGGCACCGACGAGCAGTTCGCCGTGGTGTTCTGCGCCATGGGTATCACGTTTGAGGAATCCAACTTCTTCATCAACAGCTTTAAAGAGAGCGGCGCCATCGACCGGGCGGTCATGTTCATCAACCTGGCCAACGACCCCGCCGTAGAGCGCATCGCCACCCCGCGCATGGCCCTCACCGCCGCCGAGTACCTGGCCTACGACAAGGGGATGCACGTGCTGGTCATCCTGACCGACATCACCAACTACGCTGACGCCCTGCGCGAGGTTTCTGCCGCGCGCAAGGAGGTGCCCGGACGCCGCGGCTACCCCGGCTACATGTACACCGACCTTGCCACCCTGTACGAACGGGCCGGCCGCCTGGAGGGCAAAGAGGGCTCCATCACCAGCATCCCCATCCTCTCCATGCCCGAAGACGACAAGACCCACCCCATCCCCGACCTCACCGGCTACATCACCGAGGGGCAGATCATCCTGGGGCGCGATTTGTACCGCAAGGGCCTGCAGCCGCCCATCGACGTGCTGCCCAGCCTCTCGCGCCTGAAGGACAAGGGCATTGGCGAGGGACGCACCCGCGCCGACCACTCCAACACGATGAACCAGTTGTTTGCCTGCTATTCCCGCGGCAAGAACAACAAGGAGCTGATGACCGTGCTGGGTGAGGCCGCCCTGACCGAGATCGACCTGCTGTATGCCAAGTTTGCCGACGAGTTCGAGGCGCGGTATGTGAACCAGGGCTACCAGACCAACCGTGACATCGAAGAGACGCTGGACCTGGGCTGGGAGCTGCTGCGCATCCTGCCGCGCTCGGAGCTGAAGCGCATCGACGACAAGTACCTGGACCAGTACTACGACGCGAAGTAGCAATTTGCGTTTGCGCATATTGCGCATCCGTATCGACTGGTACGGGTGCCGGGACCTGAGAACACCCCTCGGTGAGAGAAGGTGAAACGAGAATGGCAAACAAACAAGTGAATCCCACCCGCATGGAGCTCACGCGCCAGAAGCGCAAGCTGGTGACCGCCCGGCGCGGGCACAAGCTGCTGAAGGACAAGCGCGACGAGCTGATGCGCCAGTTCCTGGAACTGGTGCGCGTGAACAAGACGCTGCGCGAGACGGTGGAGGCCGGCCTTGTCACGGCCGCGCAGAATTTTGCGCTGGCCCGCGCCACCATGCAGGACCCCGTGCTGGACACCGCCCTTCTGGCGCCCAGCCAGGAGGTGACGCTGGAGGCGGGCGAGCGGAACGTGATGAGCGTGATGGTGCCCGAGTTTGATGTGCGGTACCGCAGCCCGGACGAGAGCAACATCTACTCGTACGGCCTCAGCTTTACGTCCAGCGACCTGGACAGCGCGGTGAAAAGCCTGGCGGACGTGCTGCCCGACCTTTTGCGGCTGGCCGAGATCGAGAAGAGCTGCCAGCTGATGGCGGCCGAGATCGAGAAGACCCGCCGCCGCGTGAACGCGCTGGAGTACGTGATGATTCCGGAACTGCAGGAGGTCATCAAGTTCATCAAGATGAAGCTGGACGAGAACGAGCGGGCCAGCCAGATACGCCTGATGAAGGTGAAGGACATGATGCTGGAACAGGCGCACCATTACGAGGAGCGCGCCGCCGCGAAGTACGAGCCGGATATCCGCAGCGAGCTGGAGATCTGAGCATCGGTTGCCTTACCCTATTTTTCAAACAAAAGGCCCGCAAGCCATTCGGCTTGCGGGCGCTTTTTTTTGCTGTGGTGCACGCTCATTTAACGCGAAGGATAGCGTAAAAACGCTGCCCCGTTCCGTCACTTCTTTTCGCCCGTTTCAGCGGGCGCCGGTTTTGCCACCGATGCGTATTTCTCGGGGAATTTTTCGAAGGTTGCTTTCACATACTTGCAGACGGGGACGATCTTGGCCCCGCGGTCCTTGGCCCAGGCCACCAGCCCGTCCAGCAGCCGGCCGGCGATGCCCTGCCCCTCATGCCCCTTAAAAACGTGTGTCTCCACAGCGCGAAAGTCTTCCCCGTCGGGCTCGTACTTGATCTCCCCGATGCGGACGCCGTCGTCGTCCAGGGCGGCAAACAGCTGTTCGTCCTTGTAATGTCGAATCACCATGGGATGTGTCTCCTTTCCTTTTTTAGCCTGCCGGGGCAGGGCCCCGGATGGGCGATCCATCTTTCTATACCCATTGTACACCCCGCGCGACGCGGAAGAAAGGGGATTTTCACAGGAACAGGCTTTCCTCCAATTCGATGGGAAGCGGGGCGGGCGGGCCGAACTGCTCCCCGGCGGCGTGGGCGCGGCGCCAGGCCGCCGGAGTGAGGCCTTCCTCCCGCCGGAAGACGCGGCAGAAGTAGTTGGCGCCCGAAAAGCCACACAGGCCGGCCACCGCTTCCAGGGGGTACTGCCGATGAAGCAGCAGCCCTTTGGCGGCCTCGATGCGCACCGCTGTGAGGAAGCGCCCGGGCGAAAGGCCGGTTGCCGCCGTGAAGCGGCGGATGAGGTGCCCCTTGCTCACGCCCAGCTGCTGGGCCAGCTCCTCCACGCCGAATACCTCGGCGTAGTGCGCGCGGATGAGCGCGATGGCGGCGGTGATGAGTTCGGGCAGGGCCTGGCCCTGTGGCGGCAGCGCCGCGAGATGGCAGAGCAGCTCATACCCCAGCGCGCTTTGGAGGCACGCGTCGGCGTGTGAGAGGGCCGACGCAGCGCCGGGCGCGGACGCGAGATCCGCCAGGCGGCGCAGCGCGGCGGCCGCCGCCAGAAAGTCCGCGCCTGCGGGGGCAAGCAGCAGCGGGCCTTCCAGTTGGGCGGCCATCTCCGCCGGTGCGGCGCCCCGCAGTGAGACCCAAACCAGTGCGCAGCCGCCCACCGGCGCAAGATGCGGTGGCGCGGCGGCGGCAACGATGCCGCTGGGCGGCAGCAGGCCGCTGTAGGCGCCCTGCAGAGCGCAGTGGCCGCGCTGCAGCCACACAAGGGTGAGCGAATCCGCTTCGCCCAACTGCACCGGCGCCACGCCTTCGGCTGTGCCGCCGGCAGCCAGCCGGCAGTAGTGCCTGCAATCCAGGGTCAATATCGCGCCCTCCATGCACATAAAATACTATTTCTATTCCAATAATCCATGATATCATTGTATCAGAGCGCGGATGTGACCGTCAACTATATCAATATTTTGAATGGAGGCTTCGGCCATGGCAAGTATCAGCCTGCGGCATATGTACAAGGTGTACCCCGGCGACGTGACCGCCGTGCGGGATTTCAACCTCGAGATCGAGGACAAGGAGTTTGTGGTGCTGGTGGGCCCCTCGGGCTGCGGCAAATCCACCACGCTGCGCATGATCGCGGGTCTGGAGGAGATCACAAAAGGAGAGCTGTACATCGGCGAGCGTCTGGTAAACGACGTGCCCCCCAAGGACAGAGACATCGCGATGGTGTTCCAGAACTACGCCCTGTATCCGCACATGACCGTGTACAAGAACATGGCGTTTGGGCTGGAGCTGCGCAAGACGCCCAAGGAGGAGATTGACCGGCGGGTGCGTGAGGCCGCCCGCGTGCTGGACATCGAGCATCTTTTGGACCGCAAGCCGAAGGCCCTCTCGGGCGGGCAGCGCCAGCGCGTGGCGCTGGGCCGCGCCATGGTGCGCAACCCGGCGGTGTTCCTGCTGGACGAGCCGCTCTCCAACCTGGACGCCAAGCTGCGTGCCTCCATGCGCACCGAGCTCATCAAACTGCACCAGCGGTTGGGCACCACCTTCGTGTACGTGACACATGATCAGACTGAAGCCATGACGATGGGCGATCGCATCGTGGTGATGAAGGATGGTCTGGTGCAGCAGGTGGACACGCCCCAGAATCTGTACGATTCCCCCTGCAACGTGTTTGTGGCGGGGTTCATCGGCAGCCCGCAGATGAACTTTATGGACGGCGAGCTTGCGCGCGAGGGAGACGCCTACTATGTGCGGGTGAACGACGACAGGTTGCAGATCGAGCCTGAAAAGGTGAACGACACGATGCCCGCCTATGTGGGTAAAAAGGTAAAGCTGGGCATCCGTCCCGAGGACCTCCAGGACGACGAGGCCTTCCTGAACGCGCACCCGGACTCGGTACTGTCGGCCACGGTGGAGGTGAGCGAGCTGATGGGCAGCGAGGTGTACCTGTACCTCGACTACAAGGGTACCCGCTTGACCGCCCGCGTGAACCCGGATACTGAATCGCGCACCGGCAACGAGGTGAAGCT
>JAVBQQ010000084.1:0-9560 GCA_031548875.1 Oscillospiraceae bacterium | reverse complement strand
GTGAAACATGTCTTCTTATGCTAGTTCGGCTGTTTTGCCTCCACACCCCGCAGGCTGCCGCGCGGGCCGCCTGTGGCGCTGCACAGCACCGTACAGTTGCGCCCGCGCCCCTTCGCTTCATACAGGGCACGGTCCGCGTTGCGGATGGCATGCTCGAACACACGATCCTTGGCGCCGGGGGCCACACCCAGGCTCACCGTCACGCGTATCTCCTTGTCCTCAAAATCCACGGCGGAGTCGCCAATGCAGGCGCGCAGACGTTCGGCCAGGCCCACGGCGCCAACTTCGTCCGTGTCTGCCGCCAGAATGATGAACTCCTCACCACCGTATCGCGCAAAAACGTCATACGGGCGCAGGGTGGACGCAACCCGTTCGGCAACGACTTTCAGCACGGCGTCGCCGGCATCATGGCCGTAGGTATCGTTCACCTTCTTGAACAGATCGAGGTCAAACATGATAACGCTGTAAGGGCTCCATACCCGGGCCGCTTTCGACACATGCATCTGGGCCAATTCCGAAAAGCGACGACGGTTTGTGATGCCCGTCAGGTCGTCCGTGTTGGCCACCTCTTCCAGGCGCTCCATCAGGGTAACCGTACCAGTCACATCCTGCATAAGCACCACCCAACCACACAGGCGGCCGTTTTCGGCAAACACCGGGTTCACATTTGCATTGTAGAAACACTTCTGCTCTCCCTGCGTCGTAAAGCGGATATCATCGTCACGCGCCTCTTTGTCCAGCTCGGCCAGTTCCTGCGGCCAGGCTGCCAACCGGCGCACATCTGCACCCACGGCCAATTCCGCCATGTCGGGAAACACCCTGCACGCCGCCGGGTTGGAGCCAAGATATCCCATCTCCGTGTCCAGCAGCACATACGCTTCGCGTATCGCGTCCAGCGCCAGCGCCGACGCCCGCGGCACAATCTCGAACAGGTTGTACCGCACGATGAGTATATAGAAGAAGACGGTGAGCACCACGAGTGAAAGCGGCGTATAGTTGATCCCTCCCACATTCAGCCCGAACACGAACAACAGGTTCGCCGCCGCCGGTACCAGCGCTCCCAAAAGCAGCAGAACCAGCCGGCTGCGGTATTTGTGTTCCCAGCATACCAGCCGGTGGATGAGGATGCCGCAGGCTGCCGCCGCACACAACAGTGCAAACACATGGTTCAGGTAATACAGGCTGCCTGGCTGCACGGTCAGGTGATGCACCGGTGCGTCATAATAATAGGTATAAGAAGCATAGATGAGGTCGTGGGTGTTCGTTGTCCACAGCAGCACCACAAACACTGTCGGTATCGCCAGCAGGGGCGCCAGGTACCGGAGCTTGTTCAGGTTGATCTCGCAATAATCGGCACAAAACAAAAGGTACACCGGCGCAATGAAGGTGGAACCGATGTACATCACCTTCACGGCGGCAAACGCGTCCACCTCGGTGTGCGCCGTCACCTCCAGCAGATACCCCAGAACATACAGGAACACAGTGCACAACAGGAAGATAAAATATCCCCTCTTATTGCTCTCGCACCGGAAGATGGTGAACGCGCCCAATATCACCGTGACGACCAGCGCGGCAGCCAAAACAAGCGAGACAACAAGGTTCAACACCGCGCCACCTCCTCACACAATTTGTCTTACAATTATTTTGGGACCGAAGCTGTATATTTACAGCCAATTTTAGCATGATTTTGCGCATTTCGCAACATCGCTATCCTTCGTATAGGGGGGCATGAGGCCCCCCGCCCCTGAAAAAAACTTGCCAACCCGGACCCTATATGCTATACTTATCCGGCAATACACACGCATTGCAGGTATTTTTGTGTGCTTTTTTAGGGCGCTTTGCGCGTTAAAAAGTGAAAAATGCCGCACCAATGCGGAGGCGCCCTCCCCGCACTTTGCCGGTGTGGACGGGCAAAAAACAAAATTTGGAGGTACAAAAATGGCAGTCGTATCCATGAAACAATTGCTCGAAGCCGGTGTACATTTCGGCCATCAGACCCGCCGGTGGAACCCCAAGATGGCCAAGTTCATCTTTACCGAACGCAACGGCATCTACATCATCGATCTGCAAAAAACTGTTAAAAAAATCGACGAAGCGTATAATTTTGTGCGTGATTTGTCCACTGAAGGTGGCATGCTGCTGTTCGTGGGCACAAAGAAGCAGGCGCAAGAGTCCATCCGCGAAGAGGCCACCCGCTGCGGCATGCCCTTCGTGAACGCACGCTGGCTGGGCGGTATGCTCACCAACTTCCGTACTATCCGTCGCCGCATCGACCGGATGGAACAGCTGAAAAAGATGCGCGAGGACGGCACCTTCGAGCTGCTTCCCAAAAAGGAAGTCATCAAGCTGGAGCTGGAGATTGAAAAGCTGGAAAAATTCCTGGGCGGCGTGAAAGGCATGGACCGCCTGCCAAAGGCCCTGTTTATCGTGGATCCCCGCAAGGAGCGTATCGCCGTGGCCGAGGCCCGCAAGCTGCATATCCCCATCGTGGCCATCGTGGACACCAACTGCGACCCCGATGAGATCGATTACGTCATTCCCGGCAACGACGACGCTATCCGCGCCGTGCGCCTCATCTCCAGCACTATGGCTGACGCCATCCTGGAAGGCCGCCAGGGTGAGCAGATGGAAGAAGCCGAGACAGAACAGGCCGGCAGCGAAGAGACTGCGCAGGAAGCCGAGGCTTGAAGCATACCCAAAACAAAACCAATCATCGAAATGAGGAGTCATATATGTCTTTCACCGCACAAGATGTAAAAAACCTTCGCGAGCGCACCGGCTGCGGCATGATGGACTGCAAGAAGGTGCTTACCGAGGCAGAGGGCGACATGGAGAAAGCTGTGGAGCTGCTGCGCGAAAAAGGCCTTGCCGCCGCCAACAAGAAGGCAGGCCGCATTGCCAGCGAGGGCATGGTGTATGCCGTGTCCGACCTTGACAAAGAGTTGGGCGTCGTCGTCGAGGTGAACTCCGAGACGGACTTCGTCGCCAAAAATGAGAGCTTCCAGAAGTTTGTGCAGGACATCGCCCAAACCGTGATGGAGCAAAACCCCACCGACGTGGACGCCCTGCTGGAAACCAAAATGGGTGAAGGCACCGTGTCCGATGAGTTGCGCGAGAAGATCCTTGTCATCGGTGAGAACCTCAAGATCCGCCGTTTCGAGCGCTACTGCGGCAAGAGCTGTGCGTATGTGCACGGCGGTGGCACCCATGGCGTGCTGGTACAGTTCGACACGAGCGACAGCGTGGCCCAAAAGCCGGAGTTTATCACCTACGGCAAGGACATCGCCATGCACATCGCAGCCGAGAACCCCACCTACGTGCGGCCGGACGATGTGCCCGCCGAGGTGCTGGACAAGGAAAAAGAGATCCTCAAGGCCCAGGCACTGAACGAGGGCAAGCCGGAGGCGATCGCCGAAAAGATGGTGGCCGGCCGTGTGAAGAAATTCTACGAGACCAACTGCCTGCTGGAGCAGAAGTTCGTCAAGGATCCGGACATCACGGTGGCCCAGTACACCGAGCAGACGGCCAAGGCCCTGGGTGGCGATATCCAGATTGTCGCCTTCACCCGTTTTGAAAAAGGCGAAGGCTTGGAAAAACGCGCGGATGATTTCGCCGCCGAAGTGGCCGGCATGGTAAACTAAGTATCATACAAAGAACAGGCGCGCCACGAAAGGTGTGCCTGTTCTTTTTTGCATTCTGCGCATTTATATGCTAAAGTAAGAAAGTGAAAGATATGCGATCCCCGCAAAGACGTCCCGGGAGGAAAAGTGCGATGACAAACGATCCCCGCCGTAACGAGCAGACCGACACGCTTTTTAAAGCCATCCTAAGCCTTGGCACGGTGGAAGAATGCTATGCGTTCTTCGACGATCTGTGCACCATCAAAGAGCTGGCCGATATGGCCCAACGCCTCGCCGTGGCCCGTCTGCTGCTGGACGGCGCCACCTACGAGCAGATATTGAAAAAGGTGGATATCTCCACAGCCACCATCAGCCGCATCAACCGCTGCATACAGTATGGCGCGGGCGGCTACCGCACGGTGTTGGACCGGGTGGAAAACAACACTTCCCCCGGCAAAGTGGATCCCACACGCTCCCCCACGGAATATTGAACATCTGTCGTAAATGAAACAGGCGAGACTTTCAGCGGAAAGCCTCGCCTGTTTTTGTGTATACGCCCGTGCGCAGGATGTGTGCTTTTCCCACCGCCAGGCCGAACTGTTGCTCCAACAAACCGGCCAATAGTACGGGATTCAGGTTCAGTTCGCTGCCGGCGGGCAGACGGAACACCGCCCGCGGGTGCTTATGTATGCCATCGGCAACCAGCTCCAAACGCGACAGGAAGGTTTTCAGGTCCACCGTCTCTTCCCTGCGCTTCGTCTTGCGCAGCACAGGCGCCTCCGGCAGGGCATCGTAGCCCGCCAGCGCCTGGTGCACCAGCGTGTCTTCTGCGGCCGGCCAACAAATCTCGTAGCCAGCGCTCATTATGTCTCCCGCATCGAACACCGGCGGCGCAATACGCTGCACTTCAATTCCGCCCGGCAGCGCGTCGGCCAGCGGCCCAACAAAGGCTGTAAGGTCAATATCCCCTTCCGGCGCATCTTCTACCAAGCGGCAATCCACGCTCTCGGCCATGCTCTCTTGCCCCAGCGGCAGCGGCAGCGCAAAACTGAGGTAGATATGCGGGTTGAACCCCTGCGAATACCACACCGGCATCCCGCTGCGCCGCAGTGCACGCGCCATCGCCCGCTGCAGATCCAGATGGGAGATATATGCGGCTTCGCGCTGTTTTGAAAAGAAAACTCTAACCCGCTGCAACGCACTTCCCTCCTTCTGTACCCGCTCTGCCGTAATGGGATGCTATACCACATCGGGCACACTGCTGCCCGCAGGGAGGTGTCGTCTGTCCGGCCAACGCTTTTTCATACTCCACTTGCAGGAAGCGGCGGTTCACGCCGTAGTCCAGGTGGCTCCAGGGGCGCACCTCGTCCCATTCCATCGCGCGGGAGGCGTAGAAATGCGGGTCGATGCCCTCTTTTCTGAAAGCCTCCATCCATACGTCGAACAGGAACTGGTCGTCCCAGCCATCCAGCCGGCAGCCGCCGCGGAAAGCCCGCTCAATAACGGCGGCAAGTGGGCGCCCGCCCCGTGCAAACACGGCCTCCAGAAAGCTTTGGCGGCTGTCATGCCAGCTCACCGAGATGCGCTTGTTGGTGCCCACGCAGGCCAGTAGATGGCGTTGCTTCTCACGCAGGAGCTCCTCGCTGTCCTGCGGGCAGACCTCAAACGGCGTATGTGGTTTGGGTACATAACAGGCCACGCTCACCGATACCTTGGGCGCCGGCCCCTTCTTGCCTCCTCTCTCCTTCTGGCGGGCGTAGTACAGGTCCACCACACGTTTTGCCGTGGCCGCAATACCCTCGATATCCTCCATCGTCTCGGTGGGCAGGCCCATCATGAAATACAGCTTGACGGCACTGTACCCTGCGTCGAACGCGATGGAACAAGTGCGCTCGATCTCTTCGTCGGTCACGTTTTTGTTGATGACGACGCGCAGGCGCTGTGTGCCGGCTTCGGGCGCAAAGGTGAGCCCGCTCTTGCGCACGGTGGTCGTTTTTTCCACAAGGCTTTGGGAGAAGTTGTCCACCCGCAACGAGGGCAGCGAGAGGTTGATGTGCTTTTCCCGGCTCCATCCGAGCATGCTGTCCAGCAACGGTTCCAGCTCGGCGTGGTCGCTGGTGGAAAGGCTGGTCAGACTGATCTCCTCATAACCTGTGTTCTCACACAACCGCCGCCCGGCGGCGCTCAAAGTGTCGGCTGGGCGCTGGCGCATGGGCCGGTACAAAAAACCGGACTGGCAGAACCGGCAACCCCGTGCACATCCGCGTAGCACCTCTACCATTGCACGGTCGTGCACGGCGCCCACCAGCGGCACTACGAACTGTTCGGGCGGCGGGAAGGCAGCAAAACCCCGCAATAGCGCCTTGTGCACAGTCGCTGGTGCGCCCTCCAACGGGCGGATGGCTTCCACCCGTCCATCGGGCAGATAGCTCACCTCGTGCAAGGAGGGCACATACACACCCTCAATACCGGCCATTCGGCGCAAAAGTTCCTGCCTGGGCAGGCCTTCTTCTTTCGCCTGCTGTACCAGTGCACAAACGGCAGGCAGTTGTTCCTCCCCTTCCCCCAAAAAGAACGCGTCAAAAAAATCGGCGATCGGTTCCGGGTTGCAAGCACATGGGCCGCCGCCCACTATAAGCGGCCATTCGCTCTGTGTGTCGGCGGCGCGCTGCGCCGCCCGTAGCGGGATGCCCGCCAGGTCCAGCATGGCCAGGATGTTCGTGTAGGACAACTCATACTGCAGCGTGAAGCCCAACACGTCAAATGCGGCCAGCCTGTCTTTGCTCTCCAGCGCATACAGCGGGATACCCTCTTTCTGCATCTCGACCAGCATGTCCACCCAGGGCAAGAACGCCCGCTCGCACCATACGCCGGACATCTTGTTCAGCAGTTCATACAGGATTTTCATGCCTAAAAAGGACATGCCCACCTCGTACGTATCCGGAAAACAAAAAGCAAACCGGAGAGATACCTCCGATTTGTCCTTGTACACACAACCTGGCTCGCCTCCGGTATACCGGCCTGGCTTTTGCACCCGCCCCAGCACCGCGCGCAGGCTCTCATCTGGCGCGCCGCCGGCGGGCGATAGCATATCACACTTGTCTGCGGCCATATCGTCCCCCATTTCCCCGTTTTTTCTGTCTGTCGTTACGCCTATCCGCTTTTCCCCAACTCTTCGCTGTACCGTCGGCCAAACATCAGGTCGTACTGCAGGATGCCGTGCTCGTTGAAGCTTTGCAGTTGTGTCCCGGTCATCTCCGTGCTGCCGCCGCCGTCTTCTGCAATCGTAACGCCCCGCGAACGGGCGCGCATCACATTCAATTGCTGGGCCAGGAACTCAAAGATCACGGGCTTGTCCATGCCGTATAGGTCCATCACCACCGGGCTGAGCTCATACGCCGCCACCACACCAAGGTCCACCTCGCTCTGTGCATAGTTGCTCCAGATGAGCAACGGCGTCTCATGCAGCTTGGGGTCGGCCGTGTCTCCCGGCTGGATGAACCCCGTTTCCTCGAACAGCTTGTACCCGTCCGACATTGGGTTCAAATGGTCGCCCCAGAACACGAGGATGGTGGGCCGATCCACCGTACGCAGGTAGTCGGTCAGCTTGCCCAGTGCCGCGTCCATCTCATAGATGCCGGTGGCACAGTCTTCCAGCTGGCCAATCGTGTTGTCGGACAGTGTGTCCGGGCTTTCGGTCACCTGCACCAACTCGCCCGCTGGGTAACGGTCGCGGCTATAGGTCGTGTGGTTCTGCATGGTGATGGCGTGGATGAACACCGGCTCGCCGTCTTGTGTGTGCTGCTCGTACTGGCTGATGATCTCGTCCACCATGGCATCGTCCGAGATAAAGCCCCGGCGGCGGTCTGGGTCGACAAAATCGTCCTCTGCAATAAACTCATCTATGCCAAGCCGGGGGTAGGCCATGTCGCGGTTCCAAAAACGCCGGCCATAGCCGTGGATGGCAAGCGTATCATAGCCCAGCGTTTTCAGGTGGTTGGGCAGCGAGGGCAGCTCCTCGGTCACATACTGCTGGTAGGGCTTGCAGCCCGCGGGCAGATGCTCCACTGAAAACCCGGTCAACGCCTCAAACTCTACGTCACAGGTGCCGCCGCCAAAGCTGGGTGTGTATACCTGCCCACTGCCGCCTTCCTTGGCCAGTGCCGTCAGGTTGGGCAACAGGTCGCGGTCGTATTCAATGCCCTCCAGTGCTGTCACATCCCAAAAGCTCTCGGCCATTACATAGATGATATCCGGCGTCTGGGTCATCTCGTCCGGCGCCTGCGCTGCCGGCGCATTTTCGTAGTAGGGCTTCTCTTTTTTGGCGTTCTGGCTCGTCTCGGCCACGATATTTTCCACTGTTTCCTGGCTGTAGCCCTCCGGTTCTGCGATCTTCAACATCTGCAGGTTGGTCAAAAAACCGGTCAGCACGCCATTTGTGCGGTAGTACCGGTCCTGCATCCACATGTCTTCGTGTATCTTGATGGCCGCGGTGCCATTGGGGCTCAAAAAAATGGCAAGCATTAGCGCAACGCCCCCACCCAGGGACACAACAGCCGCCGCAAGCTGCGGCGCGAAGAAACGCCTGCCGTCCGTCCGGCGGGGCACCCGCACAAAGCCGGCCAGCACCGTGAGCAGGATGAACAGCAGGAGCGTAACGACCATGGACGGCTGTACCGAAAAAGATACCTCGCCCCCGATGCTCATCAGGTCCTTGATCTGGGAGAGGTCCCACGGCAGAAAGGGCTCGCCCCGCATGGTCAACTTGTAGTAGGTCACCACGGCCGGCAGGTTGCCCAACAGGCCAGTGACGGCCGTTGCCAGCGCGTGCAGGCCGGTAAGCTGGCTCAGGAATACATACACGCACACAAGCAACAGCCATGCAAAGAAAAAACTGTAAAAATGGGCCGAGAGCGCCTGGAAAAAACCGTTGTTGCCGCTGTTGCCGGCAAGTGTGCCGCGCGCCACCCACTCCAGTGTGACCAGCGTGATGGTGGGAATGAGCAGAGAAAACAGGATGTTGGCGCCCACGCTCGTTCGCGCGGCCAGCACCTTGGGCCGATTCCAAAAGGCGTTCTTGAATCTGTTGGTTTTTCTTTTTTGGCTGCTTGCCTTCGGCATGGGTGTTTCCTTTCAGGAGGTGCTGCATAACACCGGCCCGTCCACACGGTCGTGGACGGGCCGCTGGAAGTTATTTAAGTAAAAGGCGTCAGTCGAGGATCTCGCCCACGTCCGGGCTGCCGGCGGCGTTGGCCTCGTCGGTGTCCAGATGCATGGCAGCGGCATACTTGTCGCTCACGCGGGCCACCACGTCATCAAAAATGAGGTTGCGACCATTGGCGCCGCATTTCACGCGGATATTCTGGCCGTTTTCAATGCCATACTTCTCGGCGGTGATGGGATCCAGATGCACGTGGCGCATGGCAACCACGCAGCCTTGGGCCAGGTCCACCTCGCCCGCCGGACCCACGACCTTGATGGGGGCCGAACCCTCCACATCTCCACTCTCGCGCACAGGCGCATCCACGCCAATCGAGCGCGCATCGGTCAGGCTGATCTCCACCTGCGTGGCATTGCGCGTGGGGCCCAGGATCGAAACGCCCTCCAGGCTGCGCTTGGGGCCTACCAGCGTGACCTTTTCGGTGCTGGCAAACTGCCCCGGCTGGGAGAGGTCTTTCTTGCGTCCAAGCTCAAAACCTTTGCCAAACAAGATTTCCAGATCCTGTTCGTTCACGTGCACATGACGCGCGCTGGTTTCAACCAATACCTTTTTCATCTACTGCCTCCAAATTTGTGAAAGTTCGTCTTCCTCTGGCGAGCGGCCCTGCTGTTTTGGCATGTCATCGGCGCAAAACACGGATGACACGCGGGTTTTGCCAAGTGATATTATAACACACTTTGCACGATTTGTCACATACATTTACAGGGTAAGAAGAGGAA